>JAZQJM010000060.1:0-13622 GCA_045541635.1 Candidatus Nanosyncoccus sp. | reverse complement strand
AAGATTATAAATAAATTCAACGAGCTTGGCTTGCCAAAATACGAAATAACGAATTAATAGAATGGTCTAATTGGTTGATGGGCTCGTTTTAATGGCAATTATTCAACAACGCCCATATTTTCCTGGTAGACTTTTAGGTTTATTCATGTTAAAATATCATTAAAATTTAACCAATTAATCGAAATGAAATCAATATTTAAGAAAATTGCAATCTTTAGCGCCATTCTAATCGCGTCGCTTGCTGTCACTAATTTTACAGCACCTACCCAAGCGTACGCTCGCGAGTTCGGCAGTTGTGATTCCCTCCTCGGTATGACTCCATGGGATTGTGGTATTACCAATTTTGACAACGAAGATAATTTAGTTAATAATATTGCCAAAATCGCCACTAACATACTTGGCGATTTTACCGTCATCGCAGCCTATCTAGTACTTGGCTACGTTATTTATGGCGGCTATTTATATATGTTCTCTTCAGGCGATCCAGGCAAAGCTGCCTCCGGCAAGAAAACCTTAACCAATGCTTTCATTGGCCTCGCTATTGTCATGTCTGCCAACGTAATTTTCAGTTCCATCCGTATTGCCCTCCTCGGCGCCAGTGGTTCTTTTGCTAACTGTATCTCCGAGACTGGCTGTGTCGACGCTAATTCTGTCGTCACTAATTCCATCCAATGGATTATCGGCATATCAGGACTCGTCGCAGCAGTCTTTATCGTCGTAGGAGCAATCGGCTACATTACCTCTTCCGGTGACGCTAGTAAACTTCAGAAAGCCAAAAACACCCTCACCTATGCCATCATTGGTCTGGCCATCGTCGCACTCGCTGAGATCATCACAGCTTTCGTATCTAACGCCATTCGCAGTGCCGAAGCACCTGCTACCACTTATCAGTCTTCCATATTAGCTATAGATAATACAAAGGAGTCACATGAAAACTAAACTTACCAAGATTATACTCGCTATCATTGCATCATTTAGCCTGCTAAGCCTTACCACCATCCCAGCTTTTGCAGAATGTACCGATATCTGCACTTGCGACGGTGTATCCCCTGAAGTACGTGCTGCAGCCGGCTGTCCAGGTACCAGCACTATCACCATCCAAGATGTCATCACTAATATTCTTTACACCGTCATCGGTATCACCGGTATAGTTGCAGTCATTTTCATCATTGTCGGTGGCGTCGGTTATATGACCTCTTCTGGCGACTCAGCTAAACTTAAGAAGGCTAAAGACACCATTCTCTACGCCGTCATCGGCCTAGTCGTTGCAGCACTTGCCTTTACTATCACGAATTTTGCCATTAGTGTCATTGATGGCTCAGAACTCGAACGTCAAAATGCCTCCAGACAGCAGACTCAAGATTCTGATTCGTCCAGTAGTGAGGAATCATCCGATTCAAGCTCCGAATAATCGTCCAACTATACCTATTGCAATTTTTAAGAAAAAGTTATAAAATATAATTAATTTAACAAAGGATTAATATCAAATGAAAAATGCATTAGCAATATTTGCAGATTTGAAAACACCAGATCCAGTTGGTGATGCTAGCAGTGACCTAGTAGACAACATTACCAACATCCTTAATGCCGTCATCGGCGTTCTAGGTATCGTGGCTGTTATCGTTATCATTATCGGTGGCATCAACTACATGACTTCATCTGGTGACGCAGCTAAGGTTAAGAAAGCTAAAGATACCATTCTATACGGCGTAATTGGCCTTATCATCTGTGTATTAGCTTTCGCTATTGTCAACTTCGTTATTTCTGGCATTCTATCAAACGCTTAATCTAGCACTATCGCCCTTCGGGGCGATTTTTTTATTGTCAGACTTTAATTCCGTATCTATTTAGCTACAACTACAATAGCACCCGTCTTCACTCCACCTTGTTCACATATTATCACCAAAAACAGCACCCCATTAGGTGCTGTTTTCCCACATATGACCCAAAAAACACTTTTATTGAATAGCAATCTTCTTTGGTGCTTCCACCTTCTCTTTCTCAAAGGTTATAGTTAGCACACCGTCTTTTAGTTCAGCCTTTACGCTATTCTCATCTTCGCGTACCTGCACAGGAAGTGCAATTGTACGAGAAAATTCACCCCAATAGCATTCTTGAATATGCCATCTAGTAGTCTGCTCATATTCGCCACCAGAAAGCACACCAGAAATTGTTAAAATATTGTCGGAAATACTTACATCTAGATCAGACTTCGAGATGCCAGCAGTCCGGGCTTTTACTACTAATTTATCGGCGGTTTCATAGACATCTACGGCTAGCTGTCCAGGAAAATCGTCAGTATCATCAGCCCACTCATCTGATGCAGGTTCGCTGATTTCAGGCGCAACAAGCTCAGCAGCCTCTTCTGTAGCAACAGGAGCAGCAAGCTCCTCATCTCCACTTAAGAAAGCAGCGGCTAGATCGTCTTCCATCAAATCGTCACTTTTTGTACGAGCCATATTTCCTCCACTTTATACTGTTATGCTTTATTATAGACTACTTTTATAGTAAAATCAAGAAAAATATGCTAAGTAGTGTAAAAATCACATCATTTCCTGGACTATTAGACCTACTAGCGCCCCACTCCTGTCGGGGTTGTGGGTGTATTGGTGATATATTTTGCAAACGTTGTAAAAATAACATTATCCATGCGCATCACAATACTTGTCCTAATTGCAAAGCCACCAATACTACAGGTTTCTGTCCTAATTGCCCTGACTTACCACCTATTTTTACTATCGCAAGTCGCGACACTATTCTGGGCGAACTTATCCATGATTATAAATATTATTCAATTCGTTCCCTTTCTCAGACTTTTGCAGAGCTACTAGACGCAACCTTACCAGATCTTCTACGCATAGAGAGCTCGACGTATCCTTTTACAAAAGTCGTCTTAGTTCCCTTACCCACAGCCTCTCACCATATTCGTGAGCGAGGCCTAGACCATATTTATACCATCGCGCGCCACCTAGCCAGTAAACGCCACTACGAAGTGCAGCGTTTACTACTTCGCCAGAAAAACACCGTTCAGGTAGGTGCCGATCGCGCCACACGCCTTACCCAGGCTACATCCGCTTACGGTATCAATCATAACATTGCCATCGATCCGTCTACACTCTACGTCCTAATGGACGACGTCTGGACTACCGGCGCCAGTATGCGCGCAGCAGCCGATTTACTACGTGCTAGTGGCGTCCAGCATATCGCTATTTCTCTTCTTTCTTATTCTACCCAAGGATAATAAGCAGCAATACCCCCAGTAATGACAAAATAAAAAATCAGCGCAATAAGCGCTGATCTCCAGGCATAAGACTTAGTTCGAGGCAGGAAGTGCAGCAATCACGAAGTTCACAATAGCAAATGCTAAGAACGAGATAATCAAGCCAATAATGGCATAGAGCACTGTATTCTTAGCATCAGTCACTTTCTTAGCATCACCACCACTAACTACATATTTAATACCACCCACAATAAGCATAATTACTGCCACAATGCCTACAATGTAAAGAATAGTATTAGTTACCTGCTTGAAGACTCCAGTATCGCCAAAAAGATTCTCAGGGCAACCATCACAACGAGCAGCTTCTGCCCCCTCTTGCAATGTTAGTGCAGACGCACTTGCGATATTCGCAACCGTCACCATCCCACAGAATAATACAGGTAGTATAATACTCAAAATCTTCTTCATACTTCAATTATACCACATATTGCTAGTTTTTACAATCACTATTCATGAATTCAGCATCACATTCCCACCAAAGGTTTTTCATTTCTACTCTCATTCCATTTTAATCCAATATCTAGCCAATTTCTCGCCATCCGCTGCCGTAATCGTGTCCCAATAAACCCCACCTGATTTCTCAATCATCGTTCTGCTGGCTATATTATCAGTTAGTGCCATTGTTATCACATCTTTGATCCCGTATTCATTATTTGCTTTCTCACACATCAATTTAAAAGCCATCGTACCATAGTTTTGTCCACGATAAGGTTTATCTATTGCAATTCCAATATGGCCAGCATTATGCAGCCAAAACCCATCCAGAGCTCTCCTTAAAGTAATCACTCCAATAGGCTTATCATTTAGCATAATCCAATAAAATTTACGCTCCACAGGATTACTGTCTGAATTTTCATTTAGCTCTGCAATCTTTGCCCGGAACTCCTCCACGGTCCGAATCCCATCGAATGCCTTCACGATTCTAAATCCTCGCACCTTAAAATCAGCCTCTTTCAGGAAATCCAACTTCTCCTGCCCATCTTTAATGCTAAAATCTTCTATCTTAATCATGCTTACATTATATCATTTTTAAAAGTTACTTATAAACTCCTAGCATTCCCCTTACAAAATTCATCAATAGAATCACCACCAGAACATTTTTCTCTTGCTATAATTTGTTAGTTAAAATCACCTAAATTGGTGTTTCCTTCTTGCAAAATATATATAAATTTCATTTGAGATTAAAAGCCGTCAAGGTGGTATTTTATCTTGCCGAAGCGCGATTATTGATCGAGCAAAAGTATAAGAAAATTCGCAGATAGAATCACCGCCAAAACATTTTTCTCTTACTGTAATTTGTTAGGTAAAATCGCCTAGATTGGTGTTTTCTTCTTGCGAAGCGCGATTACTGATCGAGCGAGCAAGAAAAAACGCCAAGATAGGCGATTTTAACAACAAATTTGGTGGCTCCGGTCGGACTTGAACCAACGACACAAGGCTCTTCAGGCCTCTGCTCTACCAGCTGAGCTACAGAGCCACTTAAGATACATTTCCTATTATATCACACTTTATGATATAATGAAAGTATGAAAAGGCTAAATACTTCACCAATCTCCGGTATGCAGGAGCTCTTACCAAGAGAGCAGGTCATTTTTGACAAAATCAAACAAACAATTTCTGAAGTATATCATGCCCATGGTTTCCAATCTATTGAGACTCCTATCATCGATCGTTGCGAGATACTCCTGGCTAAGGCCGGTGGCGACACTGAGAAACAGATCTACAAAGTCATCAAGACTAACGAATCAGCCGACGATGCCGACCAAGCCCTTCGTTTCGACCACACCGTGCCACTTGCACGTTACGTCGTAGAGCACGAGAATGACTTATCTTTCCCTTTCAAGGTTACCCAGATTGGTCGCAACTTTCGTGGTGAACGCGCCCAGAAAGGCCGCTTTCGCGAGCTTTACCAGTGCGATGTCGATATCATAGGTAGGGGCGACCTTCCACTTTATTACGATGCAGACGTCATCAGTACTTTGCTCGACGTTTTTTCCAAAATTGGCATTCGCACCCCAGTCCTCGCACGCATCAATAATCGCAAAATCCTCTCTGGTCTACTAGAATTCCTCGGTCTTTCCGAGATGTCAGAGGATATTTTCAGCATCATTGACCACTCCGAGAAAGTCCCCACCGAGAAGACAAGATCTTCCCTAGAAGAAATCGAGCTATCCACTACCGAGATTAACAAAATCATGGCCTTTATCAATCTACACGGCCCACAAGATTTTGTCATCCGTAATCTACGCAAGCTCAATATTGACAACGCCACCTTCAATACAGGCGTTGACGAGCTCGAAACTGTCACTTCATATCTAGGGACTGCTGGCTACGCAGATTCCATCGAAGCCGACATGCGTATCGTTCGTGGTCTCGACTATTACACTGGTACAGTATTCGAATTTATACTACCAGAGCATCGCGAAATTGGTTCAGTCTGTGGTGGTGGTCGCTACGAGAATCTCGCCAGTTTCTTCACAGACCAGTCTCTTCCTGGCGTAGGAGGCTCCATTGGACTCAGCCGTCTATTCTATGTATTGAGAGAACACCAATTAATCGATACTACCAGCAAGCGCCCAATTGATTTTGCTATCATTCCACTAAGCGACAACGAGCTAGATTACTCGCTGAAGACAGCTCGCACCCTTCGCGAGTCAGGCGTATCTGTCACCATCATCTCAGGCGACAAGAAGCTTGGCGACAAGCTAAAATACGCAGCCAGCGTCGCCATGAAAGGCATCGTCATCGGCGAGAACGAAGTAAACACCGGTAGCTACGAAGTAAAAGAGTTCAATTAATCATGAAGACCATTAGAGATATCGATATTAAAGACAAAACCATCCTAGTACGCGTTGACTACAACGTCCCCCTTAAGGACGGCAAGATTACCGACGACCTTCGTATTCGCGCTAGTCTCCCTACTCTAGAATTGCTAAGAGAAAAAGGCGCCAAGCGCATCATTCTTATTTCTCACCTCGGTCGCCCAGCAGGCCAGAAGAACAACACTCTTTCTCTAGCTCCAGTCGCAAAAGCTCTCGACAAGCTTATCGGTAGAGTCTCTTTCATTAGTGAAGTCTCAGGTAAGTCAGTCCAGGACCATATAAATAATTCCAAAACTGGCGATATTATTTTACTAGAAAATCTTCGTTTCTATCCAGGCGAAGAGTCAAACTCCAGCGATTTCATCAAGGATATCATAGACGCTACCAGCGCAGAAATTTTCGTTCAAGATGGTTTCGCTGTAGTGCATCGTGCTCATGCTTCCACAGATGCCATCAAGAATTTCTTACCAGTCTATGCTGGCCTCCTTGTCGAATCGGAAGTTAATAATTTACAGAAAGCCATTTCCTCTCCAGAGCACCCACTCACATTGATCATCGGTGGCGCCAAAGTCGCCGACAAGCAGCCCCTGATTGATAAATTCTCACAAATCGCCGACACTATTCTCGTTGGGGGCAAAATCGCAGCCGACGGATACACGGCCTCAAATAGTAATATTTATGTAGCCGAAGATTTCGATGAAAACAGTGCTGGAGACAAACTAGACGTCGGTCCAATTTCTACTGGCAAATTCGCTTCCGTAGTCACCGACAGCAAGACCATCATCTGGAACGGCCTACTCGGCTACGCTGAAGATCCAGCCTACGCTACTGCATCCACCATTATTGCCGAGCTAATCGGCGAGAAACAAGATGCCACCACCATCATCTGTGGTGGCGACACCACTGGTTTCGTCGAGAACCTCATGAAGGCCCATCCATCCCTTAATTACTCCCTTATTTCCACTGGAGGTGGCGCAGCACTCGAGTTCTTACTGGGCAAGCATCTTCCAGGCATCGCTGCTATTCAACAATAACATCTTTTCTTTCTAACATTTTCACTATGCTATAATATAATTATGGCAAACAAGTTTCAACCAGTCTCATGGGACGCCGAAGAATATCTAGTAAAAGAGCACAATGCTTGGTGGTATGTCGGACTCGCCGTCATTACCAGTCTATTTTCTATCCTAGCTATCTTTATTAAAGGTTGGACTTTTCTCGCGCTAATTATCTTAAGTGCCATCACAATTCTCGTACTTAATTTACGTCCACCTCGCAAGATCCACTATAAACTCGACGAGAAAGGTCTCACCGAGGGCAAGACTCTCCATCCATACACCGACTATAAGGCTTTTGGAATTCTTAAAGAAGGCACTAACTATGCAGCTGTTCTCATTCCAGCCAAGCGTTTTGGTATTAATGTTAAAGTCTATTTTCCACAAGGCAGTGGCGAAGCAATTGTCGACGCACTCGGTAGCCGTCTGCCAATGGAGGAAGTTAAGCAAGATTTTCTCGACAAAATCGTAAATTTCTTGCGCATTTAAATAACCTATGCTAAAATAAACATAAGTAATTATTATTAAGGTGGGTATACTATGAACCAAAATTTCAATGTAGATAACGATCTACAAAAAGCAATCGACGACATCACAAACTCAACCAATGGCGACCCAATCTTCGCCGATCCTGTTGCTGCACCAGCACCAGCTCCAGCCCCAATTCAGGCTCCAGCTCCTGCTCCAGCACCAGCTCCAATGCCTCCAGCACCAATGCCAGCACCTACCCCACAGATGATGGCACCAATGCCAGCACCAGCTGCTCCAGCTCCAGTCGCTGCTCCTATTCCAGTAGCTGCTCCAGCTCCAGTTGCCGAAGAAGTAGCCACTGAGGAGACCGTAGTCGCCACAGCTCCAGCTGAGCCTTTTGTTGAGAATTCCGAATCCAGCATGGGCGTAGAAGGAGTCAAGGAAGCTGCTCTTCGTAGCCTAGCACCACTTCTCAGCAAGCTCGACGTACCAGCAGAACACAAGTTCGATATCTACAAGAATGTTATTGACAATTATCACGACACCAGTGTCCTCGAGCCAGCCTTCCGTGCTGCTTCCGAGATTTCCGACGATCGCGAACGCGGTGAAGCTCTACTTTACATCGTAGACTCCATCGACAACATGTAACAGGCAAAACAAACACCTGATAACACATAAAAATTGCACGACCCACCTCGTGCAATTTTTAATCTATCCAGCCCCTTAAAAAACCGACCCATAAGGGCCGGCTTTTTACTACCTGTTACTAATATCCCATCCCCATATCAGCACCACCAGCTATCGGCTTTTCCTCAGGAATTTCACAGATTAATGCGCCCATTGTAATAGCCGTAGCAGCAATCGATACAGCGTTCTTTACAGCTTCCTTCGTCACCTTGGCAGGATCAATTACGCCAGCTTTCTTCAATTCTACCAACCCTTTTTCTGGAGTCATTACGTTTACACCATATCCTGGCTTTGCAGATTCCACTTCGGCAAGTAACGCCTGCGCATTAAGCCCAGCATTCTCCATAATATGTACGAAAGGAGCTTTCAAGGCATTCTTCACAATCCTCGCGCCATTATCACTATCGGATAGTTCATTAGCCATATTGACCAGAGTCACACCACCACCAGTGACGATACCTTCAGCTAGCGCAGCTTTTGTAGCAGCTACAGCATCGTCGACTCGGAATTTCTTCTCGTCAATCTCAGTTTCAGTAGCGCCACCGACTTTTATTAGAGCAACCTTGCCAGACAGTGCAGCTGCCCTCTTCTCGAATTCTTCTCTTTCATAATCACTCTTTGCGTTTTCTGCAAAAGTATGAATCAGAGCAATCCTATCCTCGACAGCCTTCTTGTCGCCAGCACCTTTAATAATCGTCGTTTCCTCTTTCGTTGCAATCACTTTTGCAGCAGTACCTAGCACTTCTAAGCCTACTTCTTCCAGTTTCAATCCCTTATCAGCCGACACTACAGTAGCATCAGTTAAGATTGCGATATCTTCCATGATTTCTTTTCGACGATCACCAAAAGACGGCGCCTTTAGGACTAGCGAATTAAACACACCCTTTAGCTTATTAAGCACTAACAGGCTTAGCGCTTCGCCTTCTACTTCCTCGGCAATAATTACTAAATCTTTACGTCCGGCCTGAGCACATTTCTCAAGCACCGGCAAAATATCACCAGCAGCCGAAATCTTCTTGTCAGTAACCAGTACTAATGGTTTTTCAAAAATTGCCTCCTGACGATTTACATCAGTCACGAAAAATGCCGAAGCAAACCCCTTATCATAAGAAAATCCTTCTACGATTTCCTGCTCCATCTCGAGGCCTTGCCCTGCCTCCACAGTTACTACACCATCTTTACCAATTTTCGAAATCACTTCGGCGATCAGTTCACCAATCTGCTTGTCACCAGCCGAAATCGTCGCGACCTCAGCCACCTTCTTAGAATCGCCTTCGATCTTCTCAGCACTTTTATCAATTTTTGCAACGATTTCTTCGCCAGCCTTCTCAATACCACGACGTAGCTCCATTGGATTCACGCCAGCCGTAATTAGCTTGTTAGCTTCATTTAGGATATTATAAGTAAGCACTGTAACAGTCGTTGTACCATCACCTGCCACTTTATTGAGTTTCTGCGCAGCAGACTTAATTAGTTTTGCACCTACAGCCTCACCAAGCGTCTCGTCCTTTTCAGGTAATTCCACTGCTTCAGCCACAGTCACACCGTCATGCGTAATCACTGGTGCACCATATTCTTTCTCAATAATTACATTCTTACCCTTAGGACCAAAGGTTACTTTCACAGCATCATAGAGTTGCTTCGCACCAGATAATACTTTTTCTCTAGCTTCTGCCTCATAAAATATCTTTTTTGCCATTTTATCTCCTTTTTACTACAAAATTACTACAAAGTCGCCAGCACGTCTTCTTCTTTCAGGATGATATATTCTTTATCATCTATCTTAATATCTGTTGTAGAATATTCTTTATAGACGATTTTATCTCCTTCCTTCAACGAAGTTACCTCTGGACCTACCGACTCTACTACGGCATAAGCAGGCTTCTCTTTCGCCTCACCTAGCAGAATTCCAGACTTAGTCTTCTCAAGTGGCTTCTCCACAATTGCCACTACTCTATCTTTTAAAGGTTTAAGTGCCATATTTTTCTCCTTTTCTACCCCTATTATAGCACAAAAATTAGCACTTGCAACCTTTGAGTGCTAAAATCCCCTAATCATACCAATACCCCCAATCGTTGCTTTATTGTCTCCGATAGATATATAATATTACCCAAGACTTCACTTATTTCCACCTCATTAAACTCTCTCCTGCCCCACCAATACAATATTTCTACCACCTCGCTTACATATATATTATATACATCATCATACATGTCGCTTAATCTTTGCGTAGAATAGACTTTTGGCTTTAGTTCTCTCACCATTCTCTCAAATAGCCCTTTATCCCCCACTTTCACCAGATATCCAATTAATCCTCTATTTTGTACAATGAAAACCAGCATTTCCATATAAGTTTTTCTCAACCTCACATCCCTTTTCCTCATTATTCGCCTCATCCTTCTTCGATACATATCGAACACATACTCAGCTAAATCGTCTTTAATCTCCCCGGCTGCCTTATGATGTCTATATAATGTCGAGCGCGCTATCCCTACTCTCCTTGCCACTCTACTCATCCCCATTACGCCACCCTTCCAACTAAAAAAGACTCGAAGAATCATCTCTTCGGTCTTTCTAAACTTTTTATTAGACATCGCTTTTATGGTCAAGCACCTGCTCTTCATTTTTACCTCTCTTTTAGTAACTCCTAGACCTTTATTATTGCCATGCTTTCGTATTTTTTTACTTTATGCCCATATTTCTCATTCCATTCATTTACAGCCTTAGCTACTCCAGGCAACGCAGCATTATCATAGTCGTGCACCATAATCACTCCACCTTTTACCATCTTACTTTCCACGAGTAACAGCGAATCCCTAATTGATTCATAGAAATCCCCGTCTAAGAATGCAAAAGCAATCTCACCAGGCAAATCCTCGCGAGTCAATTCATTGAACCATGCCTTCTTAATTATTGGCAATTTTATCCCAGCTCTTAAGAATCTCTCTTTTACCTCTCGCTTCGTCACATATAATTCGCCAGCCCGAAAATCCTCCCCCAGCACCGATTCATCATCTATGCTTTTCCTTGGTAGCCCTTCAAAAGAATCATATATCCATAGCTCTTCTCCTGTGCCACTTAGTAAATCTGCTAGCATTAGTGAAGTATCACCCTTATAGCACCCCATTTCCACAAAATCGCCAGGAATGTTTAAACATTCCCTGGCGATTTCTAGTATCTTTTCTGTTTCAAGTCGCGAGACTTGCTCGTTATGCCACACCATCCAGCATTTCGCCTGCTTTTTTGATCATATATGCAGCCTCATTTGTTGGTACTACATAAATCGGCTTGGAGCCATCTTCGGCAATATTGCCATAGCCCTTTGTCTTATCAATTACGGCATCATTTTTTACCTTGAAGCCCATGAATTCTAGCTTACTAATTATCGAATTACGTACTGGTATAGAGCGCTCACCAATAGTAGCTGTGAACACAATTGCATCTACTCCACCCATCTTAGCAGCAAATTCACCAATCTTACCAGCAACACCATCAATAAACATATTGTATGCAATTTGAGCGCCTTCAGAACCTTCCTCTGCTCCAGCAATAATCTCACGCATATCCGAAGAGCCAGCTAGCGCTACTAGGCCAGATTCCTTATTCATTACCTTAATTGCTTCTTCTGCGCCAAGTTTCGCACCGAGTAATGCCCCCACCGTAGGATCAATCGATCCAGTCCTCGTCGAAGACATCAGCCCCTCAAGAGGCGTCTCACCCATCGAAGTATATACTGGCTCGCCATCAATGAACGCTGTTACCGAACACCCAGAGCCCAAGTGGCACACTATCATTTTCTTCTCGAGGATACCTAATTCCTTTATCTTACCCATTACATAACCATAAGAAGAACCGTGTGCACCCCATCTACCGAGATCAAACTCTTTAACTATTTCCTTTGGCAATGCATAGATAGCATCCTTACGAGAATCTCTCGTCAATGCTTCAGAATCGCTCATTGTCATTACTGCTACACCAGGAAAAGCAGCCTGTGCATTTTTCACACCGCGAATCGCACCAGGTACATGTAGAGGATAAGTCACCTTAGCCTTCTCCAGCTCAGCAAAAGTCTCATCATCTACGATATGATGCTGTGAGAAATAAGTACCAGCAGCTGGCGTCCTCACCAGAATACCATCTAGTGGATGCGCTTCATTAATATAGCCTTCTTTTTCGAAAATCTCCTTAGCTTCCTTAAATGCATCATCCAAACTATCCCAAGTCTTATCGACTTTCTCTTCACTACCATCAGCCTTCGTTACTGTGCAGATGAACTTCTTCTTACCATCTATCTCTACACCTTCAAAATAAAGTGAGCAAACTTCATCTTCACCTTCATAAAGTGAAAATTTCTCACTCGATGATCCCGAATTAAGAACCAAGAAAATCTTCGTAATATTTGTCATAATAACTCCTTTCCCTTATTATATCACGTTTACTGGCCATCCTACGCATGACATTCCATAATCCAGCAATAGGTATCAATCCCAGTATGTAATAGCTTACAGCAAATCCCTCAAATATTTCCCAGTCGGTGTATCAGCTTTCTTCGCCAATTCTTCTGGAGTACCTTCTGCGCATACTTGTCCACCTTTTATGCCACCTTCTGGCCCCATGTCAATCAGCCAGTCAGCTGACTTAATTACGTGCAAGTTATGCTCAATAATAATCATCGAATTACCACCGTCTACTAGCCTATTCAAGATAGCAAGTAGTCTCTTCACGTCATCAGTATGAAGTCCTGTCGTCGGCTCATCAAGTATATATAGCGTCTTCCCAGTCGAACGTCGCGACAGCTCCGTCGCTAGCTTAATCCTCTGCGCTTCACCACCAGAGAAAGTCGTTGCCGGTTGCCCCAGTCTAATATATCCTAACCCCACTTCTTGTATAGTCTTCAGCTTCCCTACAATCGAAGGCACATTAGCGAAAAATTCCACAGCCTCATCAATTGTCATGTCTAGCACTTGTGAAATATCCTTACCTTTATACTTTATTTCAAGCGCTTCATGATTATATCTACGCCCATGACACGCTGGACAAGTTACATACACATCAGGTAAGAAATGCATCTCAATCTTATTTACACCATCACCCTGACAGTTCTCACATCGCCCACCTTTCACATTGAACGAAAATCTCCCAGCCTTATATCCACGCACTTCAGCCTCTGGCTGTGCAGCAAATAATTCACGAATCGCATTAAACACTCCAGTATAAGTAGCAGGATTCGAACGTGGCGTACGCCCAATTGGCGACTGATCAATTACAATCACTTTATTGAGTTCTTCTATTCCCTCAATCTTATCA
>JAZQJM010000059.1:0-2300 GCA_045541635.1 Candidatus Nanosyncoccus sp. | reverse complement strand
TGCTGGAGTGTCATAGTCTGCTCTTGCTGCGAAGCCTACATTAGTAGTATCTGCATTAGTCTTAGTAGTGGTAGAGCTAAGTTCTACTCCACTAGTGTAGCTATTATAGTTACTGCTATTAATATTATATCCCCACCTATTAATAGTGAAGTCATTTACTGTATAGCCTCCTGCTTTATCTTCTAGTGTACTAATGGTAGGAATAGTATTATTAGTAAGAGCTTCTGTTCTAGTAAGATCTGTAGTAGAAGAAGACATAATAAGACTATAGCCATATTCATTATTAGTACCTACTGTGACTGGAATAGTAGAAGTAGCAAGAGCACTATTAATAGGATTAACATTAAGACTAACCAGATTAGTAGGAATAGTTACATTAATACTAGGAGCAATAGTAGCTGAGAGATCTATGGTGGAAGATTCGGCGTGGGCAACACCGTTAAGGCCAAGGCTATTACCACTAATGGCAGTGATTAGACTAATTAATACTGTCGCGCCTAGCGCCAAACCTATATATATATATATATATATATATAGGAGACCAAGATTTGAGAGAGTTATGTATTACCTTCATATTAATAATAATTATAACACGAGCATAATGAAAAATAATTAAAATCCATAATCAAAAATTGAAATGGAATTCACTTTCATTTCAATTTTCATGCTCTAGTTTCTTTCGTTGGGACTTTCTTTACCAAAGAAAGTCCCATTAAGCACTGACAGGACCCGTCCAGCACCAGGTTATTTTATCGAGCTAGCTTCACGAAATCCGTCATAGAAGTTCTCAGAAATCTTCGGGTGGCCAATTTTATTAGCCGCAGTGACTACTTTCTTCACGTCGTCAGTGATTTCGAAGATTTTCGTGTCCTTCTCGGAGACCAGCCCAAGTTCTAACATTTTACGAATCACCCGGTCGAAATTCTTCCAGTAGGATTTTCCGATTAGAAAAACTGGCATTTTAGGCATCTTGGTTTCCTGCATGAGGCAGAGGATTTCTGAAAGCTCATCCATTGTGCCAAATCCACCTGGGAAGAACACGAACACTTTCGCAGCCATCGCGAGCGAGACTTTCCTTGCGAAGAAATACTCGAAGGTAAAGCAATCTGTGAGGTAAGGATTTGGAAATTGCTCATGCAGGAGTGTGATATTAAACCCAATCGTTCGTCCACCGATTTCGTAAGCGCCACGCGAGGCAGCTTCCATTATGCCAGGCCCACCACCAGTTACTACGGCATGGCCATTCTTGGCGAGGAGCCCACCGAGCTCATAGGCCATTTGGCAATATTTGTGGTCCTGTGGTAATCTTGCCGAGCCAAAAACCGTCACTCCTTGAGGAAAAGATCTCACCATCTGGAGCCCGTTACCGAGGTCTTTAGCGTAGGCATTGGCGCGCTCGAGGTCGGCAATTGATAATTTCTTGAGTAGTTCTTCTTCTGCAGCTAGCATTTTGTCCTTTCTTTTATATTAATTGTGATGTATTCAGGCGCCCACGATTTTCCCGATCTACCTCTGTTATTTTAGATTTTCTGGATTGGCATTGGATGGAGATTTTCCCTGCTGGTGATAGTCTTCTTATTGGCTCCAATCGCGCTAACGACAGCTGTCGAATTGGCCGAAGCGAAGACGAGCGAATTCCTAAATGAATGCCCACTGGCGAAATGTGCCAGGAAGCCCGAGCCGAATCCATCTCCTGCTCCGGTCGCGTCTTTTACTCGCATATCTTCATAAATGCCAAACCGATAAATCTCAGCTCCATCGCTGGCAATTCCACCCATCGAGCCATCCGTAATAATGGCAGTATCTACATATCCACCTAGATGATACAGCAGCTCCGTAAGCACCGTGCCAGGCACCATGCGTGCAGCTTCTGATTTGTTGGCGAGTAATACCGACACATATTTCATGAGCGATAGTAGCTCCTTTGGCTGCTTGAGCTCCTTCACTCCAGGATTGAACATAATTCTTACGTCCATCTCATGCGCCTTCTTGAAAAATCTTTTCAGCGTTTCCATGTCGCCTCTTAAGGTCGTCACGTATAGCCAATCTGGCTGTGCTAGCTCCAGGTCTTTCTCGTCAAAATTATCAAAATTCTCACTTGCACCACGATAAGTCAGTATTGTCCTCTCGCCACTCTTGCTGTCTAGTAAAATAATCGAAGTGCCAGTTGTTTTATCGTAATTGATATAACTACTATCCACCCCCTCACGGTCTAATGCGCCCAGGATAGCTGCACCAGCTGGATCGCGACCAATACTACTCATTAGTATCGCTTCGTGACCATTCCTGGCAAAAGTAAT
>JAZQJM010000058.1:0-10547 GCA_045541635.1 Candidatus Nanosyncoccus sp. | reverse complement strand
CAAGAGCACTATTAATAGGATTAACATTAAGACTAACTAGATTAGTAGGAATAGTGACGTTAATACTAGGAGCAATAGTGGCTGAGAGATCTATGGTGGAGGATTCGGCGTGGACAGCACCACCCATGAATATGCCCATCAGTACATTAATAGTAATAATTAGAATACTAGCGCTAAGCGCCAAACCTATATATATATATATATATATAGGAGACCAAGATTTGAGAGAGTTATGTATTACCTTCATATTAATATTATTGTAGCATAAGTTTAATAAAATGTGATAAATAAATTATATAAACATGGACGGGTGGCAGTCGTGGAGGGGGACCCCCATTGAGCCTTGCGAAATGGGGGAGGAAAACGACTGACAGGACCCGTCCAAGAATACACTTAAAATGCCATAATCAAATCGTCGCATAGCTTCCGAAACGCGATGAATAATACGTTAAACAAGACCTGTCTAGGAATGGTATTTAAAATATATTTTAACTACCAATAATACAGAGCATAAGTACCCCACAAGATAACTACACCCACGAAACACCCCAATTACCATCAAGAAATAATATACCCCCATTTTCCTTGACTTTTATTCCGTTTGTGATATAATTATATTAAACCTTACAACATGATGGCGAGTCCATCGTACATTTACAACTGAGGGGTAGTATATTTTTGAAAAGGAGGGATCATTTATGAAAATGAGTTCAAGAATAATAGTAACACTTGGTATAGTACTGTCCATGCTGACAGTACATATTTGTCCGGTACAGGCAGAATCTTTGCCACCTATGGTAGATGATGGCGCCATTATTACCTGCTTGTCTCCCCAGCTTTCAGCTGAGATTATTCAGACGAGATATGGCAGCAATGTTATCACGGATAGTAGCAATTCTACAGTTACGATTAATAATGATGGCACTTTTACCCATCAGAGCCCATATGTAGGGACAAGCGTTAATAATGCCACGATTCTTACACCCGGAGCAGTTTTTCGCCTATATAATCCTAATACGAGTGAGCATTTCTACACTAGGATTGTAGCCGAGCGCGATTTCTTAATGTCTGTCGGCTGGAATTACGAAGGCGAGATTTATACTGCACCTGGCGTAGATGAGGCTGGAGCTTATCCGGTCTATAGGTTCTATGATCCCCTTAACGGAGTTCATACCTATAGTATTATCGGCCCACAGGCTCGAGCATTAGCTGGTGCCGAATGGACCTACGAGTGCATAGCATTTTACGCTTTCTGGCCGACATTGGAAATCCCTGGTACAGTAGGCGTATATTACGTATGCGCACCTGGGACACATTCACCCAGGAACGCTCCACAAGTTTTTACGTCTTCTCAAGATGAGATACGAGTCCTCACCAGCCTCGGCTGGCTAGATGATTCTAATCCATCTTGGAAAGTTCGTTAATACCCACCCCCCCTCAGTAAAAGGGCGCAGTTTCATTACTGCGTCCTTTTTCAATTCTCTACTAGTACTTTGCCAGACCCTAACTCAGGTTATAGCTCAGCCTCACCATATCTTCGAGCTCACTCTCATCAAGCTGCCCAGCCAGTACTATCTCTACCCCGCCTTTACCAAAATATCGTGATTGCATCACGCTTTCGTATTTTTCTCTAAGCAGGCTACTCAGCTTCGCATCAGTGCGCACTTCAATTGTGTTCTGGTTGACTACCAGGAATACTTTATCGTCACCAGGCTTCTTATAAACTGTCCTCGTCTTAACTGATTCACCTTCGCGCGATATTTCCTGCACTTCCGATTCGTAATCACCAATTCCACTTACTTTATCAATTGCAAAATCCATTTTAATCCTTTTTATCTTTTATAAAACTTAGATACCACTTAAGTTCTTCAATAGAGCCTTCAATATCACCAAGCGCCCGATGCTCTTCTGGCTTTGTAAACTTATGGCCCAAGGCATTTTCAAAATAAATTTTCCAAGCCGACACATCCAGCATCCGATAATGCAGCATTTTATTAAATTCAGGCATCTCTATTTCAATAAACTTCCTATCCTGATGTATCGAATTACCAGCCAGATACACTGTCTCTCCGAAATTACTCTTCACAAAATCCACCAGCTCCTGCTCTATCATCTCTACTGGACTGCCGTTTTCATTCTGAGCCATTAGCCCGTCACGAGATTTGATATTCTTCTCCCAGAACTCCCCCACCATGCGCTCACGCATCAGTGCAGCATCTACCTTCACGACAGCTTCATATCTCGCAATCTCATTTAGCTCCATATCAGTCGCAATTGCAGCTACTTCGAGAATCTTGTCCTTGCCTGGCACGAGTCCAGTCATCTCCAAATCCACCCAGAGCAATTTCGCTTTCTTCATCTACATCTCCTCTGGGATATTAATCCCCATTATATTAAGTCCGTGCTGCATCACATTATAATATATCTGTACCAGTTTCGCTCTCTCACCTTCTTCCTTACTCCCCACCACCGGGCAGTTCTCATAAAATCTCGCAAATTCCTGTGATATCTCATATAGATACCCAGCAATTTTATGTGGCGCCATTTCTTCAAGCGCTACTTTGAGGATATCTTTATATTCCATAATCTTCCTTGCTAGATTCTTCTCGTATATATTATATACATATCCAGATATGTCACCACCCTTACATCCAGCCAAAATCTTCTTCGCCCTCACAGCAGAGTATAATAAATACGGTCCCGAATTACCAGTCATTTTCACCGACTCTTTTGGATCAAAAATTATATTACCACCCATTTTATACTTAAGAAATGCATATTTCAGTGCCCCCATCACCACGCGTTCGTCGTGCGAATTATAAGCCTGGGCTAATTCATCTTCTACCATCTTAAGCACATCTACAGCCTTCAGGAAATTGCCCTTTCTCGAGGACATTTTCTCATTACCCGGCAATTTCACTAATCCATGTGTTAGATGCGTAGTTCTCTCCACTAGCTCTGGCGCATATTGCTCTACCGACTTTAGCACCACCTTCATATACCCCAGCTGTTCACTACCAGTAATCACCACCGACTTATCAAAATGATAATCCTCCCATTTTGTAAAAATCAACCCCACATCCTTAGCCTCATATGTCGGCACACCTTCCTTATTGATAAACACTCTCGTATGTAGTCCATACTTATCACCATCGAAAATCACAGCCCCATCAGACTCTTCGTACACTCCCTTAGCAAGCTCCTCACGCACCTTTTTAAGTCCCAGCGCTGCCACCGTAGATTCTGGATAAAACTTCTCAAATTTCACACCGATTTTCTTGTAAAAATCTTTAAAATATTCATAAGAAAGTTCTCTGCCCTTCCAATATAGATCTGAGAGTTCCGTCCCATGGATATCTTCTGCGTTTATCTTATATATTTCCTTATTGAGCTCCGTAATCTTCGCATGCGCTTCCACGTCGTCTTCATACAGCGCCGTCCCCTTCACGTAGCATTTCGCTATATCTTCTATTGCAAAATCCCGATTCGGCATAAGTAGCATCGCATACATTGTCTTCGCGACGTGTAGCCCCACATCCCCACCGAAGTTAGCACGCACCACTTTCGCTCCAGCATATTCGAAAATCGATGAAATTGTATCTCCCACAACCGAAGTGTATAGATGCCCCACATGTAGTACCTTGAAAGGATTCGGATCAGAGAATTCACAAATCACTAACTTCCCAGCGCAATCATTATTTACAATTTCACTAGCAAAATCATCATAATATTTATCTATCTCTTCCCGATAATAATCATCAGCTAACGAAAAATTCAAAAACCCAGGATTAGTCACTTCCGTCTTAATACCGGCATTATTCATCTTCGCAGCAATTTCATTAGCAATCTCCATTGGAGGCCTATGTAATTCCTTCGTTAATTTTAGCGATGCATTCGAAGAATAATCTGCCTCGATATTCCCTGGCGCCACTACTAATTCAGCATCAAAATCACATCCAAAAACTTCCCGGATGACGAGTTTCAATTGTTCTTTAATTCTTTCCATATCAAATTCAAATCTGGTGCGAGTATGGGGAGTCGGACCCCAATCTCATCCTTGGGAAGGATACATAATAGCCGTTATACGATACCCGCGACTACATTCATTATATCACAATTCCCCCCGAATGTTTAGCCTTATCTATCCTAATTAACTCTCACCAGTATCTAGGAACACATATTCTGTAATTTTACCATCATTCTCTAGCCCAGAGAAATCCATGTCAAATTTCGTAAACGGCACTTTAATTGACACAAAATTCACTTCTGTATCAGTCTTCGCAATCAATTTTACAAAATAATACCCATCGCCATTAATCGAGACAAATCTACCACTCTCCTGTCCAGGCTGCAATTTGAACGCTTCCGACGCGCGACCACCATCAATATTCTGATTACTTACCAGTCCACCAGTTTCCTCATAGTTAATCGATTCACCCATCGCTTCAGCCACAGCAGCATAATTACCACCATAAGTCTTGATTAGCTCAGCTACCCGATTAGCGATCTTATTCGCATTCTCATCAATCGCTTCCTCCACTTTTGCCTTAATCAAAGTTAGATATAGCATTCGTTTATACTCTTCTTCATCCAACCCAAAATTCTCTTCTACAATCTTGAGAAAACCTTCTTCACTTCGCTCAACTCCACCTATTCCTAAGTGTCGCTCGAATTCTTTATCAACTTCTTCACTTGTTACAGTAATGCCATTTTCCTCGGCTAATTTTAGTGCATAAGTATACTGTTCAGCCTCAGTTAGCGCAGCTCGCTTATATTGAGCGCGCAAATCATCAAGCGACCCCTCGTTATCCACCTGGCCAGACTGCCTTTCGATTGAAGTAATACTACTCCGATAAAACATCAAATAATCCGAAAATCTCACATCCTTCCCATCCACCGTTGCTACCGACACAGGCAAAATCTTCGTAATCCTAAACAACATATCATCAGTCATATTAAACCGATAGAGTGCCAGCCATCCCCCCACGACAATAATTGCCGACACGATAAATGCAATCAAAATCGTGTTAATCACAATACGATGCTTCGTCCATTGCAAAGGATATTTAAACTTTCTACCAGTCGCAAGCACTTCAGCACGACGCTCATCGACCTTTTCCTGCTCAGTTTTCTTCTCTTCTTTCTTACCAAACAGCTTCGGCTTCTTAGCAGCCTTCTTCGATTCTTTTTTTAGCTCTTTCTTCTCATCAGCCTTTTTAGCGACTACCCCCTTATCGTCTTTCTTTGAAAACAATTTCATGATATAATTATTATAACATAAATTGGCCTGGTAGCTCAATGGATAGAGCAGTTCCGTCCTAAGGAAAAGGTTGTGGGTTCAACTCCCACCCGGGTCACCAGAGTTAAGATTAGGCCCACAGGGTCTTATTTTATACCTATCAATTCCAAATAGTATATAATATAATCATGCAAAAATATTGTCCAAACTGTGGACGCCCTATGGACGAATTTGAGCCAATCTGTGGTCCAGGTGGCATGGGCTGCCTATATTGTACGAAGCATTGCCCTAATTGCCACAGAGAAATTTTCGTTCAAGACGCTATTTATGGTAATTCAGGAGAATACTGTCGTTACTGCCGAGTAGAAGTAGCACAGCGTCTAATATTCGAAGACGACCTAGACGACGATATAATTGGTTCAGCAGACATCTCCGACGTTGACGAAGAAATCCTCAATGAATTTCGCGATAAATCAAGCGCTAAGTTAACCAAACAAATTAATGACATTTATATAGACATCATTAACAAACTTAAAAAATAATCTCCACTTCTAAACACCTCCTATCTCGAATTATATTCAGGCACATTTTTACTTGTCAATAATAAAATAATTTGGTACAATCAAAATTGTCGTCCGTAATTTTCCCAGAATTTTTATCAAAATTCACATGCGAGGTGGGTCGTAGGTCGTTAGGACGATAGACATTAAGGAGAAATTTAGATACATGCGTATCAAAATCGCTAAACGCTCTCAGGGGCGCAAAGCAAAAATTCCACCAGCCGAATGGATGGAATTCATAGAAATATAACATTCCCAAAAACGCTACCGGAAGTTTTCAAAATCAATCAAGTGAGTTTTGGCTAAATCCTACGGTAGCGCTTTTTGTTCGCTATATGAAATTATTTTACTTCTTCACCAAGTTTCGCGCTAACAATACGCTTAAGCAAGTTTACAAACTCAGCACCACCTTGAGCCTTCTCCCAAGAAATCTTCTGACCATTCACTTCCACAGAGCCACCATCACTACTACTCCAAGGAATTAACTGTCCATCAATGAAGAATGCTGGCGTACCAGACACATCAACACGCTTACCGATTCCGAGATCGAAACTAATTTTCTTCGACACAGCCTCCGAATTAATATCTTCATTAAACTTCTCCAGATCGCCCTTACCATCAGTTACTTCCTCAAAATACTGATTGAATAACTCTGTACGCTCAGACCCTTTAGCGTATTCCCACTCAGTCTGTTTTGCAAATAGCTTATCAGCATAAGGCTTCCAGTAACCTTGTAACCCAGCAGCTTCAGCAGCCGACGCAGCAGCCGTACCATTTTGATGATAGCTCAATAGATAATTACGATACACTACAGCTAGCTTGCCATCAAGTTCCTCAATGGCCTGATTCACGCGAGGATTCAGGCTAGCACACCCAGGACACTGATAGTCGGCATACTCAAAAATCACCACAGGCGCATCACTATCACCCTTTACGTGATCACCAATATTGCCGTTGTGCTCATCAGCCCCAATTATCCCATTAAAATCATATTCATCAAAATCCGTCGCTTTGTTATTTCCATCAATCACTAGGAATGTAGCGACCCCAATCAGCGCCACTGCAGCCACGATGATAATTACCCCTATACCTGAGAAACCTTTAAACTTTTTCATATAACTCCTTTGATGTTATAATTATAGCATGTGGCAAGAAGTTTTGTCTAAAATTATCAATTTCATCAAAAATCTACGCCAGAGATTTGATATTTTTCTTTCATCCAATTATTCCACGGAGGATTCATCCACGCGCCACACATCCAAATCCACCACTATCACCCCAGAAGCATCCGAGAAGATTCCTTACACTCCTAGTTCTATCGAAGATTTTATTGACATTATTAAGAGGACACCCACTAATATTATTTCCCAACACGACAAAGAGCGCATCGCTGCTGTAATGAGCTTCGAGAGTCGCACTGTCGCAGACCTCATGATTAAGAAGGACAAAATCGTCTTCGTTAACGAGAAAGACCTCCTCGGCCCTCTCATGCTTGACAAATTATACAAATCTGGTTTCACTAACTTCCCCGTCGTTGACAATCATGATAAAGTCAAAGGTATTATTCATACCGAAGCCCTTAACGCCCTCGAGATTAAGAAAACCGACCGTGCCAGCGAATATATGGATAAGAATGTCTCCTACCTCCACGCTACCGACTCTTTAAATTTTGCCGTCGAAGAAATCGAACGTACTAATTCATATTATTTTCTCGTCTTAGATAGTGATGATAAACTCGCTGGTTTCTTCACTACCCACGAGCTCCTCGAGTATATTCTCGGTTAATTGGTGTATTTTAGAGTAAAATATGCTATAATATACCCTATGAGAATTTTAGCTGACAAATTAGAGGATTTTTTGGGAAAAACTGTAACTGTAGAAGGCTGGGTTAATTCCAGGCGCGATCATGGTGGTTTGATTTTTATTGATCTTCGCGATCATACTGGCATTATTCAATTAGTCGTCACTCCTGAGATAGCCGATGCTTTCAAACTCGCCGAGACTGTCCGTGACGAATTCGTCTTAAGAGCCACCGGCAAGATGCGTAAACGCGAGCCAGAGCTAATCAATCCTCACATCCCTACTGGCACCATCGAGCTAGTAGTGTCCGAGCTAATTCTTCTTAATCGCAGCGAGCCTCTGCCTGTCAATACTCACGACGACGGCGAGAAGTCTTCCGAAGAACTCCGTCTCAAATATCGCTATCTAGACCTCCGTCGTCCTTCCATGCAAAATCGCCTCAAGCGTCGCAGTGAATTCTATCGCTTCATTCGTAATTATATGTACAAGCATGATTTTACCGAGATCACTACACCGATTCTCGCTAATTCATCCCCAGAGGGCGCCCGTGATTTTCTCGTGCCATCCAGATTACATCCAGGTAAATTCTATGCCTTACCACAAGCTCCACAGCAGTTCAAGCAGCTTCTTATGGTCGGTGGTGTGCCGAAGTATTTCCAAATTGCACCATGCTTTCGTGATGAAGACCCACGTGCTGACCGTCTCTATGGTGATTTCTACCAGCTAGATTTCGAGATGGCCTTTGTAGATGATGGCGAAGTCGTAAGAGACGAGATCGAGCCACTCTACATTAAGCTTGTCGAGGAATTTGCTGGCAAGAAATTAGTCATGAATTCTGACATAGCTAAGCAGTATATTCCTAAAGGCAAATCCATCCCACGCATTCCATACGAAGTATCCATGGATGCCTATGGCGTAGACAAGCCAGACCTTCGCTATGGCATGGAGCTAATCGAGCTAACCGACGTTTTCAAAGATACTGATTTTAAGGTCTTCAAACAGCCATGTGTCAAAGCCCTCTGTGTTAAGGGTGGCGCCAGCCTCACCCGTCGTGAGATTGACGAATTCACCGACAAAGCTCGCAAGCTCGGTGCTGGTGGTCTCGCCTATATATTATATAGTGAAGGCGAAGCCAAATCCCCAATTCTCAAGTTCATGAGCGAAGCCGAGATTAAAGCCGTACGCGAGAAGACTGGAGCCAAAGATGGCGATGCTGTATTCTTCGGTGCCGACGAGAAGCCACTAGTTAACAAAGTCTTAGGTCAGCTCCGTATTGCTTTTGCCGATAAGTTCAATCTTAAAGATAAAAGCGAAGTATCCCTCACTTGGATTGTCGATTTTCCATTTTACGAATGGGATGACAACCGTAAGAAAATCGATTTCGGCCACAACCCATTCTCTATGCCAAAAGGTGGTCTCGCTGCCCTCGAAGACGCTAAGACCGACGCCGACAAGCTCGCCATTGTTGCCGACCAATACGACATGGTCATGAATGGCTACGAAGTCGCAAGTGGTGCCGTCCGTAATTATAATCCAGATATTATGTATAAAGTCTTCAATATCCTCGGTTATAATAATGAATATGTCGAGAGTAGATTCGGTGGCATGCTTTCTGCCTTCAAATACGGCGCTCC
Source organism: Candidatus Nanosyncoccus sp. (assembly GCA_045541635.1). Lineage (GTDB taxonomy): Bacteria > Patescibacteriota > Saccharimonadia > Saccharimonadales > Saccharimonadaceae > Nanosyncoccus. The sequence continues at coordinate 1,314 of JAZQJM010000058.1, read as the reverse complement.
ACCACACGCTGGCGCAGCTCCAGGCCTAGATCGCATCTTCATGGTACTAGAAGACGAAGAGAACATCCGTGATATCGTCGCTTTCCCGAAGAATGGCAACGGCGTCGATCTTATGATGGATTCCCCGTCCACTATAGATCAGCTTCAGCTCGACGAGGCTCACCTCGCCATTATCCCAGAAGAATAATTACATATAAATTACTTCAGGCTGGGCCTGAAGTAATTTTTGTCGGAAGTTGTATAGGGCAATCCCTGAAGCTACTTGGCAATACAACGGACTGAGAAACCCGCCACTCGATTGCCTATACCTTCAATATACATATATTGTGAATTGTAGTTAAAAGCATACATGTCCTCATAAGTATTATACGTAGAGGACCAAAGATAACCATTACTCCCCTGGCTACTTGCTGAATCGACAAAATAATTACCAGACAGGACTAGAGATAGTGCTTTACGAATATTGACACCAGTTCCAATAAGGATAGCATATTCACTACCCGAACCACTAGAGGGCATTCTCCAGCCAGCAGGGCAAATATCATAGCTAGCATTACCAGAGCCTGCGCTCTGAGCATAACAATAACTACCAGCCGTAACAGCGCAGTAGTTATAATATACACCCACCATATTGCTTGCAGAACCATATGTAGTACCTTTTTTTGTAGTAGCATAAGCAGTATTGATCTGAGCACTAGTGTAAGAATTAAAACCAGTAGAGATAGATGCCGGCAAAGTAAATGGTTTGGATGGTGACATATTAGTATTAGCAGTAGAAAGAGGTTCCGTCAGTGGCTCAGCGCCCAGTCTCAGATTATCAAGCAACCAACACTTATTATCGGCCAATTTCTGAATGTTATATTCTTGTTCATCTCTTTTGTCATATACTAGTGTCATTTCCGTAGGACAATTCGCAGTAGTAACGTCTTGAATATAAATCTTATCTTTCTCCCAAATCGCATACAGTATTATCGTAGTCTCATCCGTATCTTGTACTGTATATGTGTCTCCTGCTTGGTAAGTAGTACCATTACATACAGTACCATCATCAGTAGTAGCAATTGTACACCAACCAGTAAAGGTATAACCATCTCTCGTAGGAATACTAGTAGTGAGTACTACTCCTTCTCCTGCTGTACCTACTGATGTTTGTACTGGATTAATAGGAGCTCCTGTAACAGTATTGTCTCCACTATTGTCTGTATATGTTACTGTATATGGTACTGGTGTAGCTACTACGTTAAATGTTAGTCCTAAGTTATAAGTACCAGCAGAAGTAGTGTAGTCTGCTTTAGCTGCAAAGTTAACATTAGT
>JAZQJM010000057.1:0-2041 GCA_045541635.1 Candidatus Nanosyncoccus sp. | reverse complement strand
CGTATAAGAGTTGAATCCAGAAGTAGTAGACGATGTAGGTAATGTAAATGCTACATTTGGCGACATATTGGTATTGGAAGTAGAAAGTGTTTCTTCAAGCGTTGCACTGCCTAGCCTTAAGTTATCCAGTAACCACACATTACCATCGGCTAACTTACGTACCATATAATCTTGGCCATCTCTCTTATCAGTTAATGTCTTAGTATCACCCACAACCATCGCGCTAGCATCACTACTGGAGAAATCCTGTAGATAATCCTTAGTGACACAGCGGACGGAGAGGCCGTAGTTCCGAGTATTGGAATTCTGAGGATACACACTCGAGGAATTGACGCGCAGGATGTACATATTGTTACTATTGCTGTACGTAGAGGACCAGAAGTAACCGTTGCTGCCCTGAAGAGTCGCTGAACTATTGTAGTAGTAGCCGGAGAGGGGCGCAGACAGTGCGTTACGGAAGTTAGTATCGTTGCTAGAATATTTCCTGTAAAGAGTTTGGTATTCACCACTAGCTCCTCCAGTAGGCATTCGCCAACCACTAGGACAGATATCGTAACTGGCATTACCAGAGCCTGCATTCTGAGCATAACAGTAGCTACCAGCTGTAGCTGCACAGTAATTATAATATACACCTATCTTACCACTAGCGCTACCATATGTAGTACTTGCTACAGTATTGGCGTAAGCTGTATTAATCTGAGCAGCTGTATACGAACTGATACTTCCGGAGCTTGGCAACGTGAATGAGTTAGACGACATATTAGTATTTGATGTAGAAAGTGATTCTTTAAGTGTTGCACTGCCTAGCCTTAAGTTATCAAGTAGCCACACATTACCATCAGCTAGCTTACCTACCATATATTCTTGTTCGTCACGTTTATCGTATAGCGTCTTAGTATCACCCACAGCCATCGCACTAGCGTTACTGCTGGAGAAATCCTGCAAATAATCCTTAGCGACACAGCGGACTGAAGAGCCGACGTTCCGACGAAAGTTATTCTGAGGATACACATTCGAGGAATTGACGACCAGGTAGTACATATAGTTATCACCGTAGTACGTAGAGGACCAGAAGTAGCCGGCGCTACCCTGAACGTTTGCTGAACTATCGTAGTACCAGCCGGAGAGGGGCGTAGACAGCGCGTTACGGAAATTAGTAGCGTTACTAGAATATTTTGTGTAAAGGGCTTGATATTCACCACTAGCTCCTCCAGTAGGCATTCTCCAGCCACTAGGACAAATGTCATAACTAGCGCTATTAGAATTACTATTCGTACATATTGTACCAGCAGAAGCAGCACAGTAATTGTAATATACGCCTATTTTCTTACTGCCAGAGCCGTAGCCTGTCGTGGTAGTATTAGCTGAAGCTGTATTAATCTGAGCAGCTATATAAGAACTGATAGCTCCGGAGCTTGGCAATGTGAATGATATACTTGGAGACATATTTGTGTTGGATGTAGAAAGTGTTTCTTTAAGTGAATCGGCGCCTAGTCTCAAGTTATCTAATAACCAACAGTTACCATCGGCTAATCTCTGTACTGCATAGATATTACCATCACGGGTATCACGTACATTGGTTGGTGCACTGGTTACACATGCACTTGCTGGCATATTTTGCATTGGTATAGCACTAGATTGTCCATTAGCATAGATAGTAGCATCAGATAGTGGCATAGTGAAAGTAGTAGTAGCAGTAGTAGTACTACCAAATGAACTAGTAGTACCTGAGGTTTGTGACCATTCAGTGAATTCATTACCTTCTGATGGGGTAGCTGTAATATCTACTATTTGATTCCATCTATAGTAATTAGTGCTATATACTGGATCTGTAGTAACTAATGCTGATGATATGTAGGTAGAGTTCTTATCTACGGTTAATGTATAGGTGTTTCTATATAGACTAAGACTTAATGTAATACCATCAGTACTATTCATAGTAGCACTAGTAGTAGCAGTAGAGTTATTAGTACTACTGACAGTGTTCTTATAGTTAGTTACTTGTTTACTATAACTACAAGTATCTCCATAGGCGATTTCT
>JAZQJM010000056.1:0-11331 GCA_045541635.1 Candidatus Nanosyncoccus sp. | reverse complement strand
CTATGGTTCTGGCAGTAAGAAAATAGGAGTATACTACAATTACTGTGCAGCTACAGCTGGTAGCTACTGTTACACAAGTGGCTCAGGCTCTGGTAATGCTAGCTACGATATTTGTCCAGCTGGCTGGAGAATGCCTACTGGTGGAGCTAGTGGTGAATATCAAGCTCTCTACACAGCCTATTCTAGTGACGCTACTAATTTTCGTAACGCACTGTCTACGCCCCTCTCCGGCTTATACTACAATAGCAAGACCAACTCTCAGGGTAGCAACGGCTTCTTCTGGTCCTCTACGTACGGCAGTAGTAAATATATGTACTACCTGTACGTCTATTCCTCGGATGTGGATTCTCAGGTTAGCACTGATCGGTACTACGGCTTCTCGGTCCGCTGTGTTGCTAAGTAGTTCTCCGAGTTTTTCCCTAAAAAAAGTACTTCTGGGCTGTGTCCAGAAGTACGATGGGGAAGGTTAGTCAACTTAATGTTATTTGTCTATAAGATTATTGACAAGACGACTGCCTTCCTCTTGGACGGTCTTATAGTATTCCTTGCCATGCTTAATGGCTTTCTTGATTTCTGGAATGGCTCGTTCGGTGTCGATGTTGTTTTCTGGGTTGCTAATCATTGGGATTAGATAATCATTGGCAATTGTTATCAATCGTTCGTAGCAGCGCTCGGAACAGGTAATCTCGGCTAGACTAAGGAATTCATTGATTAGATCGCTGACCGAATGTTCATTAGACTTCATGTCTTTGAGGAGGGAATCGGCGTCACGGTTGAACTCTTCTTCTGGCAGTAGATAACCTTGTGGCTTATATTTGCGACCTAGTTCTGGTAGGCGCTGTTTAATATCATGGATTGTCTCTAGCCAGCCGATGGAATCCTTGAGGATTCTGGTGTCATTATCTTGTTCGAAATCAATAATATCTTGATGTAGCATTGGCCAGGTATTATTAACGCGTGGCCAGAAAATTTCAAAAATCTGATCGTCGAACCAGTCTTGAGACTTATCGTCGGCTGGAACAGCTCTTCTGATGATACTAAGGACATCTCCTGCCGTCCAGAAAATATGGAAATTATTGGTGGTGGTTAATATATGTTTGGTAAGATTAAACCACTTGTCGTAATTTTTAATTGTGTCGCTGGCACCGAGGAAATAATCTATTTGCTCGTCCTTGAGCTCGCCTTTGTAGATTTTATCAAAAATTGCTTCTGTGGCTTCGTCATCGAACTCAATCCAGGCAGGATAATTAAAAATTTGGTCGAAATTATCTATCTTATCCTTAGTGATGATTAGTTTCTCCTGGGTAAGGATTAAACTATCAATCGGAGCGTGGAATTTCTGTCCGAAATAGTCTTCCAGAGTGCTTTCTCCGTCGCTTTGGTAGAATTTGTTGATGACTTCTATAATTTCTGCCTTCGTGAGGTGCTCGATGATGTATTTAAGTCTATATAGGGCGATGCTCTCTATGGCGTTGTCGATTTGCCAATCTTCTAATGAGCCGACGTCGCGCTTTTTATATCTGATGAAGATCTCTACATCTTGCCAAGTAGATGGGGTAACTACTGGTTTCTTGTCGAAAACGATGTATGCTAGTAGCTGGTTTGCGAGTAAATTTGATGGTTTGTCAAAGTTAATAGCATATTGCATCGGAATCATATTTATGTCATAGTAATCTTCCATAGTAATGATCTCTCCTCTCTATATTTGGTTGTTTATTAATGCGCGATTCTGTGGTCTATTACTTATATTATAGCATTTTCGTGTATTATGGTCAAATTTGACGATTTCGTTTTCGTAATATTTGGCTAAAAGTGTAGATTTTAAATGTGAGTTGTGGTATAATAATGATTGTAGATTAATATGCTGGAATCGTCTAGTGGCAATGACAAGAGACTGTAAATCTCTCGGCTTCGGCCTTCGTAGGTTCGAGTCCTACTTCCAGCACCAGAATTCGAATTGAGAAGCGCCATCTTGGCGTTTTTTCGTGCTCGCTCGTCCATTAGACGCGCTTCGCGCGAAGAAAACACCAATCTGACGCTTCTCATCTTCGAATTCTCATTCCTTTTACTTTTAGTAAGTTTTCTTGCTTCGCTCTACCATAAGTAGCGCTTCAGCAAGAGAAAATACCACCTTGACGGCTTTTAGTCTCGAATAATATACTATTTTCGTCCATTAGACGCGCTTCGCGCGAAGAAAACATCAATCTGGCGCCTTTCATTTTCGGATTTCCAGATGTTGGAGCAGGTCGCGAACCGTTAGGTTCGGACGCCGTAGGAGACGAGTAAAGAAGAAAAGCTCGCTTTTCTTCTTTCGAGACGACGCCCGGCGTTGTTATTTTGCGAAGCAAAATAACTGTCCTACTTCCAGCACCAGAATTAAAAAGGACCCCGCAAGAGTAGAGTCCTTTTATTTTTAGTAGCAAGAGATACGTTTTATGTCTTTAAGGTTAATGATTTTAACAGGTCTGTTATCTGGTATAATATGGACCACTGATCCATCAATAAAGACTATTTGACCATTTACTCTCTGGCCATCAGCAGTTTCAATTGTAACCGAATCGAATAACCAGTATTTATTGGCGCCATCTTCCAGTGTATGAAACTGTTCCGCATTTCCCCAACCAAAATGTTCTAAATGTTTTTCGCCAGGAATTACCATTTTAATCACCACCTTTCCTCAACCCACAGACGTATACATTTATAGCTTATATAATAGCATACTTTTTATATTTCGTCAACGAAAAAAGAGTGTCGCCAGCTCCATACGGTGCCTTGTTTCACTCTATACTATTATACTATCACAACTCGTCTTTAAAGTCAATAACTTTATGGTTTTTAGTTATAATAATTGGTCTTTTTTATCCCGTGTTTATTATGAAGATAATATCTAGTTCTAGAAAGCGCCTGATTGCCCTTCATTTTTATACGTGAAAAATCCAATATAATATTATTAGATTGTTTTGCAGCTTTCTTCAAAATATTTTCAATTGTTTTAACGCCGTTACCTTGTGGAGATTTTAATTCCCACTCGATACCTTTTATTCTAACATCAGGTGTTTTTCCAAACCCCGGGCTAATACAAGTTATATTCGCGTCAAAATAGTCTAACAAAAGCAAGATTACATTGACTTCGTGAAAACGAAGCTGTTTGCGACTTTGGTCCTCAAATATGATTTTATTGCTCATTTTTTTATTATATTATTTAGTGCCTACAAAATCACACCTACTATAAGCAAACCAGGCTTTTTCACCAGAGGTCTATCAAGGTTCTAACTTCGTTTACGATTCTGCACCAATTATTCGAGTTAAAAGTCGCCAATGCGGCATTTTTCTTGCTTCGCTCTACCATAAGTAGCGCTTTAGCAAGAGAAAATACCACCTTGACGGCTTTTAGTCTCGAATAACGTATGATTCATATCAATTAGACGCACTGCCTGATATTCTTATTGCTCTTTTTGCTTGGCAAACATCTCGGTCATGGTGGGGTTGTCGCGAGTGAGGCGCTTGACGGTGAGATCATCTAGTTTGTTTTCGGCTGCATTGAAATTCTTAATAGTCTTCATGAGAGCGTCCTTGGTGGCCTCGAGATACTTGATGCTTTTGTCGATATCTTCAATGGCTTTGTTGAAGTTCGTAGTGGCGCGTTCGGAATTAAGTGAGAATTTGTTCTTGAAGTCATTTAGTTTGTCTTCGAAATTCGTGATGTCAATATTCTGGTTCTTAACGCGAGCTAGCTCGGCTTTATAGGACAAGGCATTCTTAGCAGTGTTTACAATCAAGCCGATTAGGGTTAAGAAAAATTGTGGGCGAATGACATACATCTTAGGGTATTCATAGGAAACATCGACGATGCCGCGATTATAGAATTCATTATCGGATTCGAGCCTAGAAACAAGCACGGCGTATTCGCAATTTTTCTCGTTACGATCTTTGTCGAGTTCTTTGAAGAAATGTTCGTTCTTATGCTTGGTGGCAGTGGTGTCATTTTCGTTTTTCATTTCAAACATGATGGAAACAATCTCAGTACCAGATTCGTCATAATCGCGAAAGATAAAATCGCCTTTACTGCCTGAAGCTGAGACTTCGTTGTCTTTGCCGAATTTGGCACGAGGGAATGCAGTGGCGCGAATGGAATTAAATTCGTTCTGGCAATGTTGCTCGAGGGTCTCACCGACCATTTTGGTGGATAATTTGTTTTTTAGCTCTTTGAGACGTTCGATAGTATCTTCGCGGTCGCGAATTTGCTGCTCGTAGTTTTGCTTCATCATGAGCTCGCGAGAGGCGTTTAGCTGGTTAATATTATCAAGATCGCTCTGGAGACGGTTTTTCTCTTCGGTGATGGTAGAGACTGCCTCCGACACAGCGAGTTTCTTGGCTGTATCGGCTGATTCTAGCTTGGACTTTAATTCGGAGATTTCGGTCGCGTACTTGCTGTCTATTTTGCTGAGTGCGAGAGTATGCTCGTGCTTGAGGTTTTGAATTTCTTGATCTTTAGCGCTTAGGGCCTTGTCGTAGTCGGATTTTGCTATGAGCTTGGCGTTCTCGACTTCTTTCTGGCTGGCTTCCTGATAGGCGTGGAGGCGAGACTCTAGCTCGTGGGTAAATTCGGCGTTCCTGACTTGGCTTTGGATCTCGGCATAGGAGGCTTCGTCGATGGTGAAAGTTTTGTGACAATTTGGGCAAACTATTTCGTGTTTCATAAAATCTCCTTTATAGAATTATAGCATGTGGCCAAAATGTTATAATGAAAGATATGAAAGAGAGCTTTATCGCGATAGATCTGAAGTCTTTCTATGCGTCGGTGGAGTGTGTGGAGAGAGGGCTCGATCCACTAACTGCTAAGCTGGTAGTGGCAGATGAGACGCGTACTGAGAAGACAATTTGCCTAGCTGTGTCTCCTGCACTGAAAGCATTGGGGATTGGTGGTAGGGCGAGACTATATGAAGTCTATCAGAAAGCTCGTGGGGATGATTTTGTGATTGCTGCGCCACGGATGAATAAATATATGGAGGTGAGCGCGAAAATTTTTGAAATATATGCGAGATATGTGGCGCCTCAAGATATCCATGTGTATTCGATAGATGAAGTTTTTATGGATGTAACGCATTATCTTGAGAATTATCAGATGACGGCACACGAATTAGCTACGAAAATGATACGCGAAGTGCTGGCCGAGACTGGCATTACGGCGACGGCTGGGATAGGTAGTAATCTGTATCTTGCGAAAATTGCGATGGACATTAAAGCAAAACATCTCCCAGCCGATCAATATGGTGCAAGAATTGCAGAACTTGATGAGATGAGCTATCGGCAAGAATTGTGGGGACATACGCCACTGACGGATTTTTGGCGAATTGGAGCTGGATATGCTAGAAAGTTGAAAGAGCTCGGAATTCATACAATGGGAGAGCTTGCGAGATATTCAATAGTGGGGTATGAAAAACTCTATAAGGTGTTTGGCATAAATGCTGAACTGCTAATAGATCATGCTTGGGGATACGAGCCAGTGACGATGGCTGACATTAAGAATTATCGAAGCGATAATCATAGTATCAGTGTGGGACAGGTGCTGCAGAGGCCTTATCAGACTGATGAAGCGAGGACGGTAGTGGCTGAAATGGTGGACGAATTAGTACTGGGGATGGTAGAAAAAAATATTGTAGCTGATCAGATAGTGCTGACTATAATATATGATGTAGAGAATTTACAAAATGGATACAAGGGTGATACTGTTTGTGATTATTATGGTCGTAAAATGCCAAAGCATGCTCATGGCTCTGGTAATCTTGATAAAATGACGAATTCTTTCAAGATGGTTGCTGCGAAGACTTTGGAGATTTTTGATAGGATAGTTAAGCCGGAGCTCACAATTAGAAAAATCTATGTAGTGGCTAATCATATTAAGTATGAAGACGAGAAAATAGATAATAATCGGCAGCTGGGGCTGTTTGTCGATTACGAGAAAGAGGAATTGAGTGAGAAACGAGAGCGCAGACGTCAAGAAGCGATTATTAATATTAAGAAACGGTATGGCAAGAATGCGATTCTTAGAGGAATTGACTATGAAGATGGCGCCACTACAAGGGAAAGAAATATGCAAGTGGGAGGACATAAGGCATGAGTGGTATAGATTATACGCATGACTACGACGATATTATTAATTTGCCACATTTTCATGCGCCTGGTAAAGCGTATATGGATAACAGTGCGCGTGCTGCACAGTTTATGCCGTTCAAATCGTTGAAGCCGTATGATGATGTGGTAGAGGATACGACAGATAAAATAAACACGGAAGAGAAATGGTATATTGAAGATGAGTATATTGAGTGGTAAATGTTTCTGCTACGACTTTGCTTGACTTAAGATGGTTATGGTTTATAATATATTGAAAGGAGTATTTTATGGCTAATAAAAAATCTAGTACAAAGAAGGCAGTCAAGGTAGCTGATCAAGGATGTGCTGCACCTATGGCGAAGAATGTGATTATTGGTGTATTGATGGCTGTGGTGGTTTGTTTGATTTTGGGATTCTCGATGGCAATTGTGGTTTTGAAGAATCGGATTACTACTTTAGAGTCGGCTCAATGCGAAAATGTGATAGTAGAAGACGACTAGAACATCATTAAAGAGTCCGATTGGGGCTCTTTTTGCTATACTAATATTTAGTATGCTGCTTATATATTAAAAGATGTACTAATATCTCGCTTCTTGTAGCTTGTAAAAATACTTTACATGTTATAATGAGGAAAAGAAAGGAGTTATTTAATGTTTAATCTTAAGGGTATGGTAGCTGTAGTGTCTGGCGCATCAAGTGGGCTAGGCCAGCAGATGGCGTTAGCTCTGGCGCGTCAGGGTGCGAGTTTGGTAATCTTAGCGCGTAGGATGGAGAGGCTAGAAGAGTTCAAGCCAAAACTAATTGAGGCTGGTGCTCCAGAAGTTTTGCCAGTAAAGTGCGATGTGACGTCCACTGACGATATCAATGCTGCTGCGAAGGCTGCTGAAGATAAATTCGGCAAGGTAGATATCCTACTTAACTGTGCTGGCTCATCGAAGGATAAGGGCGTAATTGATATGAGTGACGAGGAATGGGACTTCACAATTGCGACCGATGAGACTTCCGTATTCAAGATGACTCGCGCTTTTGCTGCGATTATGAAGAAGAATGGCTATGGTAGAATTATTAACATTGCGTCAATGTATGGGCTAGTAGGAAATACTGAGATTCCGACCATTGCCTATCATACCTCTAAGGGTGCAGTAGTGAATTTCACTCGTGCTGTAGCAGCTGAACTTGCCACTTCTGGTATTACATGTAATGCAATTTGTCCTGGGTATTTCTATACAGAACTCACGACTGATGTGCTCGATACGGATAGATTCCAGGATTTTGCCAAGACGATGGTGCCAATGCAGCGCTATGGCAAGCCTGGTGAGCTAGATGCTGCAATTGTGTTCTTGGCGTCGAAAGAGGCATCATATGTAACGGGAGCAATATTACCAGTAGACGGTGGGTACACAGCAATTTAATACTAAAATCACTTATCTTGGCATTTTTCTTGGCTTGCTCGATCAGTAATCGCGCTTCGCCAAGAGAAAATGTCAATCTAAGCGATTTTAGTTATTAAATTAAGTATTGCGTATTAAAAAGAAAAGTCCAGCAAAAGAAACTAGTGTGTTTTCTGAAACGAAAGTGAATTCCGTTTCAGAAAATGATGTAACTAGTTCTTTGAAAATGTGAATCTTGGTGATACTTATAGTGACAATCGCGCTTCGCCAAGAGAAAATGTCAATCTAAGCGATTTTAGCTATTAAATTAAGTATTGCGCATTAAAAAGTGTAGTAAAAAAAACAGTTTCAATCTGAGTGTGAAAATTGGTTGGGGCGAATCGAATTGCTCGGTAATGTTTTTAATTAAGGAGGAAACGATATGAAGACAAAGTACGACGGGACGAAGACTTACGAAAATTTAAAAAAGGCTTTCGCTGGGGAGAGCGAGGCGAGAAACAAATATGATTTCTTCGCGTCTAAAGCGAAGAAAGATGGCTATGAACAGATGGCTGCGATTTTTGCTGAAACGGCGCTGAATGAGAAGGAGCATGCAAAGTTGTGGTTTAAAGAACTTCATGGTGGTGCTATGGAAGATACTCCTATTAATCTCGAAGCAGCAGCTGCTGGTGAGAATTACGAATGGACTGATATGTATGCTGGCTTTGCTGAGACGGCGCGCGAAGAAGGGTTCGACGAGCTTGCTGATAAATTTGAAGCAGTGGCCGCAATTGAGAAGACTCACGAAGAACGTTATCGCAAGCTACTAGCCAATATCAACGATAAGAAAGTATTTTCTCGGGATGGTGATGTAATATGGGTATGTCGTAATTGTGGGCATATTGTGATTGGTAAGGATGCTCCTGAAGTGTGCCCAGTCTGTAATCATCCACAGAGTTTCTTCGAGATTAAAGCTGAGAATTATTAGAAGATAGAAAATACGGCTTGGTGGGGCCGTATTTTTTGGCGAGTACTTCGTACTCTTGTTTCCAGCTCAAAAGAATACAACAACGAGCGAGACGAAGTCTCGCTCTATTTTAATAGGAGCATATATAAATACGATAGCAAGCTCTCGATTTATATATGCCCCCATTAAAATAACGATGCATAGCATCGTTGTTATATTCTTTACTCACGTGGAGCCGCGAGTACCTAAGGTATTCTTGCTCCACTCGGAAAAACAATCAAAAATGCAAGCATTTTTGCTTGCTTTTCACTCGTGGTGCCGCGAGTCGGATTTGAACCGACGACCTGCCGCTTACAAGGCGGCTGCTCTAGCCAGCTGAGCTATCGCGGCATATATAGTATTATAGCATACAAATTTAAATTATGCTATAATTTTTCTATGGAGATATTTTTAGGTGCTTTGGGGGTAATAAATGTGGTTCTACTGATTGTGGTAATTGTAATCGTTAAGCGACCACAAGAGAGCAGGAATTATAGGCTTCTTGAAGAGCGTTTGATTAGGATGGAAGGAGAAGTAGCGAAGATTAATCCAGCGATTGATAGGAATTTTCGTGAGAATCGTAAAGAGATTGCTGATAATCTGGAGCGCCTGCAAAATGGTAATGAGAAGAAGCTCGAGGAAATGCGCGAGACGGTTGACGAGAAATTGAAAGCGTCGGTAGAGAAGCGTTTCAATGAGAGCTTTCGGTCGATTTCTAATCAGCTGACTCAGGTGTATCGTGGGCTGGGCGAGATGAAGAATTTGGCAACTGGTGTAGGTGATCTGAAGAAAGTGATGGAGGGGGTGAAGACGCGTGGTATATACGGCGAGGTGCAGCTAGGGGCGATTGTTGAGGACGTGCTTAATAAGTCGCAGTATGAGGAGAATATCATCACGAAGGCTGGTTCGAATGATCGGGTGGAGTTTGCCGTGAAGATGCCTGGCAAGGAAGAGAACGTGTATCTCCCAATTGATTCTAAGTTTCCAGTAGAGAATTATTCTAGATTGGTTGCTGCGTATGATGAAGGCGATAAGGCAGCAATTGCGACTTTTCAGAAAGCGCTCGCTAGCGATGTGAAAGAACAGGCGAAGAAGATTTCGACGAAATATATTGATCCACCTAAGACAACTGATTTTGGGATAATGTTCGTACCGACGGAATCGCTCTATGCCGAAATTATCAGAATCCCAGGATTGTCGGACGAAATAAGGCAGAAGCATAATATTACCCTGGCTTCGCCATCCACTTTGCCCGTGATGCTGTCGGGGCTCTTGATGGGCTTCAGGACGGTAGCTATCGAGAAGCGCTCTGCTGAAGTTTGGCAAGTATTAGGCGCTGTGAAGACGCAATTTGGAAAATTTGGTGATCTGTTAGAGGGGGTGCAGAAGAAATTACAAGAATCAGCTAATAAGATAGAGAGCGCGAAGACTACTTCTCGTCAGATTGAGAGGAAATTGAAAGGCGTAGAAGAATTACCAGAGTCAGAGTCGGTGAAATTAATTGGTGAAATATAATTCATCTATGAGTTTGACACTGGTGTATAGGGGTAAGATTGACTTTTCGGGCTGTCCATGATATAATTAATAGATAGGTTTTACTCGTAACTTAAAATGCTCGTTATCAGGGAGGTGGTATTATGTTGGCGAATCCGGCAATAGCAATGATGCTGCTCGAGATTGTGTTTATGATAGTTTATCTTGATAAACTATCTGGTTCTGGCAATAGTCCATTGGTGTTTTACGTCTTCGGGCATGCTGTTATTGCTATACTTATTGTATTGGATGGTCCTCACGAAGTGCAGCACATGGTAGTTATGACGATTTTCCAGCTTGCTATAATGGTGCTTGCTGTGATTTCGATGAGTTTTAGAAGAGGAGCATCGATAATACTTAGCACGAATGAGAAAGAGATGAGATACAACTATGCGAAGTATAATGTGGCTACTCTGGTGGTATTAGATATTAGCATAATCTATCGATTCTTCTCGTCGTACAATAAGTCACAAGAGATGAATGAGCTAGGATATTATGCGTGCTATGTATTTGCGCTACTGGTGATTATCTCGGCAAGTAATAATTATTCGGCGACGAATACGTTGGTGGTCATTCTTTCAGTGTTTGCCATTATGATGCTGTGCATCTTAATAATGGCTTTCATGTATTTTGCGCAAAATTATGAGATAGTATTGAATAAATATGATATTGTAGTAGAGTATTCGAAAACGAGCTTTCCTAATTAGTAAAACCTTAAGGCGCCCTCTGGGCGTCTTTTTCATGCTCATGATGGGTTATGACGCTTATGGATGATATTTAAGATGTAAAGTGGCATAATGAAACCACTATTTGTTTTGCCGAACGTTAGTTTCTTCTCGTATATTAATGTTACGCAGTATAAACCCTCATCACTATTTGCGTAGTGCACTTTTTTTGTAACGACCCATATATGTTAACTTTTTTCCATGAGTTTTCCGAGAATTTCAATATAACAAGATACTTGAAAATGCAAAACAAATAGTACATCATGGGTGGAGCTTTTGCTTCGCCTTTTCTATTTGAAAAGCTGTGACGATGTATTTTTAATACCATTTCTGGACGGGGCCTACCTAATGTACTATCCATCGCATTTCGGAAGCTACGCGACGTGATAATCGAAGATTATATCACGTCGCTTCACCCCTTCGGCGCCAAAATCAGATAGATTTTGGCTTTACGTTCCTCAATTGCGATGAATAATACATTTTAACATTACTAATTCATTAAACTTATGCTACAATATTATTAATATGAAGGTAATACATAACTCTCTCAAATCTTGGTCTCCTATATATATATATATATATA
>JAZQJM010000055.1:0-6420 GCA_045541635.1 Candidatus Nanosyncoccus sp. | reverse complement strand
ACTGTGAGAGGGTTACGCTTCTTGCGCGCTTTGTCTCAAATGTGTTTGGTCTAGTATAGATTTGCAAAAGTTTCACTAATGTGATATGATTGATGTAAGGTCTCGTCGTCTAGCGGTCCAGGACTCCTGGTTCTCAACCAGGCAATCGCGGGTTCGAATCCCGCCGGGATCACCATTTTCTTTGAAAATGCATCAAAAAGTAGGGATTCTAGGAACCTCACTTCGTTCGGTGCGAATCTCGCCGGGATCACCATTTCATAAGATAAGACTTTTAGGTCTTTTTTTCTTGTAGAACTTTTCTTTTAAAAAGAAAAGTTTGGCAAAAGAAATATAGAATAGAAATAAAAACAGGCACATGTCCTGATTTTTATTTCTGATTATGATTTTAAAATATCTCGTGGTTTTAAAAAATATAGCTTATGATTCTGAAGTAGGTATTTGAGTCATATTATTTCAAAATCATAAGCTAACTCTAAATTATTCTAATAACGGACGCTACCGTAAGTCGGGACGGCTTCGATGAAAGTCTGGCCTGGGGCGAGCTTGACCTCTTCCCCGTTCTTGTCTGTAAAGACGATTTGAGAATCGTCAGATTTCTTAGTCCATTTGCCTGTAATGGCTGTGCCGTTCTGGAAGATATAGGCGTCACCAGAGCCGATTACGGTAATATCCTCGTGATAGTTATCCGAAGCACGCTTCTCGTTTACCATGATAGCTACGACCGTGCTAGGAGAAAGCTGCTTCAGTGTACAAGTGTTCTCTGGACTCTTCTCGCCAAGATCGCCTTCTGGACAAGAATACACTTCGTGAGGTGCACCAGATTCGTAGCTACGCTTATAAGAATTAGTATCGGCGTCGTATTCGTATCGGACGTTAAAATTAGGAAGTCCTCCAAAATTAATTGCAATATTCGGAACGGTCGCGACGAGCTTAGATGTATCACCTTTTGCTGCCTCAGTAATGACAAGCTTCTCTACGACATTATTATCAACGTATTCTATAAGGGCTTCTTCTGGAGTCATCCTGGTAAAACCTTTAATATCAGAAGTATTATAGCCACGGTCCTTACTGAACTGTGCTAGGTAGCTAGAAGTGGTGAAAAGATTATTCCAGAGGCGCGCTCCGACCGAGCTGCGATACATATAGCTATAATTCTCGGTGAGATCCTTATATTTAGTAACGGCAGCTAGAGCATCTGGAGCTCCACCAGCGTGCACGATAGTACAATCAAATGGTACGTCCCATTCTAAATAATACATACGTAAGGAGCGGATTGGACCAATAATGGCAGAGGTGGGATTTTGATAAATTGCAGCGAAACGAGTGATGCCAGATTCGGCAATTGCCTCGAAGACAACACCGGCCTGGTCCAGACCAGCTTGTGGGCGCGCACCATCAGTGCCGTTAGGGGTCTGAATACAATAAGCTGGAGCAGTAATATCATTTTCACTCTGGAGAGGTAGACCCGTAAGCCTACTATAATATATATTAGTAGCAACTTCCTCTTCCTCGACAACTTCCACAGAATCGATTTCATCAGTGTCAGCTGGAGTAAGTACAGCAATTAAAATCATCGCAATTCCACCAGCAAAGCCGAGAACGCCTAAGACGATAAATAAAATCCAAAGTTTAGAGTCAGTATTAGATGCCTTAGACTTGGCTGACTTTGATTTACGATTAGTGGATAATGACTGCGAGTTTTCCACAGATGAAAGTTTATCGATGTCTGGGTTTTCTAGGGGTAGATTTTCGTTTTTTGGTTTGTTTTTAGCCATCATTGCTCCAAATTAAAATTCTTATAATTATTTTACCACATTTTAAAAAGCATGTGCTATAATAGATGTATGGTCAGGTCAATACATGAAACAAACATTATATTTGGCTCGATGGTAGCAATTCTTGGGGCATTATTAGTGATGCCGATTCTTGCTGCTTTTCTAGCTACTCCATCAGTTAGCGCTGATGAGCTTCCTTCCGACTCTAAAAACATTACTTTTAGAGCTGAAATAGCTGAAGCACTTACAGTAACACTGCAGACGCCAGCTACTTGGGCAAGTGGCAATGTGTCCACATATGACAGTACAAACGATAGATACGTAAGTGATTTGCTACGCAACAAGGTAAATGTAACAATTGCGACCAATACAGAAGCTGGTTATTCTGTATCCATGTACACCCAGACCAATACGAATTTGTTAAATCAGACTGATAACACATCTACAATTAGTACACTTGACAAGTCTTATACTGCTAGTGCCTTCCCTGCTAATGCTTGGGGTTATTCGATTGATGATAATGCTAGTGGCAGCAGTAGCGCTAATTATAACGCAATGAGCACATCTGCTATTCCACTATTCAGCAGTACGACTGGCGCGACAAGCCAGGATGTGTTCTTCGGTGCAAAGGCTGATTCTAGCAAGCCTTCTGGCACCTATAGCAAGGCTGTGATTTTTAGTGCTGTGACTGGTGTAGTGACACCTACTGTTCCAACCAATCCTGTGACCCCTGAAGTTATTGCCGATTCTAACAATAGTACTGCTACGTATAATAGCGCTCCAGCAGGTGATTCGACGGCTGGTGCTACTACCTATACGACGAGAACTCAATCTGGTAGTGGTACAAGTTCTGTGAGTGGCGCAGTTAATACCACCACTACACAGGTTACCAAGGGTGATACTACGAGCTCGTATCAAGCAGCTGCTGGTGTAAATACGTCCAGCGACGGCGAAGGTACACCTCTTGCTGCTACACTTGCTGCAGCAGCCGTAGCATCTGCAGTGGCTGGCGTCGGATTCTACGCACTAGCGAAGCGTAACAAGGACGACGACGAAGAGGCTTAATCCATGGATGCATGAGCCCCTCACATGAGGGGCTTTTTGCTGGGTTATACCAAAATCTAATGTTCCCTAACAAAATAGTACCCGATATCGGGTATTATTTGTCTACGTATAGCCTACGATTAGATACTGCGCGTAACAGCATTAAGCCGAGCAAGTGAAACTTCCCTACCCAGCACGTCAAGTGTAAGATTAAGAGCTGGAGAGAACGGAGCAAAACTAATCGCGATACGGATAAGCGAGAATAGTTCTGCTGGCTTACGTCCCGTCTCGGCCAATAATTCATTAAGGGCGTCTTGCAGGGTAGCCTCGTTCCATTCTGAGAGATTAGTAAGCTTCATGGTGGAGCGCTTGAGGAGATCCTCTAGCTCAGCTTCGGACATCTTCTTTAAGAATTTGTTAGATTTTAGCATGTCCATATCAATATCTGGATCTGTAAAGAAATAAGTAGTCATGTTGCGAAGATCAGAAAATGTCTTGAGACGATCATAGATAATAGATAGGACTCTCAGACGGTATTCTTCAGAATAGTTATCAGCTGCCGTTGGCCAAAATCCCTCAGTATAATCATAGAGAGCCTTAGCGCCACATTCATCAAAGATTCGGCGAATCCATTGGCCATTCATCCAGAGGAGTTTCGTCTCATCATAGCGTGCACCAGAAGTCTGAATCTTATCCAAGGAGAAATGCTTAATGAGTTCGTCCATAGTGTAAATCTCCTGCTCGGTACCATCATTCCAACCGAGACAAGCTAGATAATTCAACATGGCTTCTGGTAAAATACCATCGTCACGATATTCAGTGACAGATTTCGCACCGTCACGTTTGCCGAGCTTCTTGTTCCCTTGTGGAGCTAGAATATGAGGCAAAGAGACAAGAATCGGTGGAGTAATATTAAGAGCTTCGTAGAGCGCGAGATAGTTCGGTGTGGATGATAGATATTCGACACCACGCATAACATGAGTAACACCCATCTCAGCGTCATCTACGATGTGAGCAAAATTATAAGTAGGGTAACCGTCACGTTTAATTAGAATAATATCATCCTGCACTTCGGGACCAGCGTGCATCTGCCCCATTACGGCATCTGTCCAGGTGCGCTCCCGAGGATCAGACTTGAAACGAATTGGCATGCCTGGCTCCCAAGCTGGTGGATTCTCTGGACGAAAATCTCGATAGAGGAACGGGCGTTTCTCTTCGCTACATTGGTGGCGATATTCGTCGATTTTCTCTGGTGGCGTAGGATCTGCATAGGCACGACCAGAATCTAAGAGTTTCTTCACCCAGGCATGATAGATGTCTAGTCTCTCACTCTGGAAATACGGACCATGCTCACCACCGACAATTGGACCTTCATCCCAGTCTAGGCCTAGCCATTTCAAAGTATCTTCAATAAGTTCCGTAGCATCATCCACATAGCGTTCGCGATCGGTATCTTCAATACGCAAAATCATGCGTCCACCAGTCTGCCTAGCAATCAGAAATGGATAGATAGCTGAACGAACGTTACCAATATGGATATAGCCGGTAGGACTCGGCGCAAAACGAGTAATTGCTTTCATAGGTTATATTTTAACATTTTTTACGAGAAAAATAAACCGTGAGAGGTATGGAGCTGCAATGGGACTTTCTTTGAAAGAAAGTTTTAATTATTATTTCTGGACGGGTCCTGCCAGCAAATGGACTTTCTTTAAGAAAGAAAGTCCAACAAAGAAATTAAAGTATGAAAATTGAAATGGAAGTCAATTCCATTTCAATTTTTGATTTTAAATACCATTTATGGACGGGTCCTGCCAGTCGTTCTCCTCCCCCATCTCGCAAGCTCGACGGGGGTCCCCCTCCACGACTGTCACCCGTCCATGTAACGCTTTAGTTCAACCCCTAGACAGGGCTTGGTGGCAATTATTCAACAACACTGCAGCAGAATATTATTAAATAATTCATTAGATACTACGTGGGTGTTTCCGATATTTCTACTAGGCTATTTCTCGATCAGCCATTCACGGACAAGCTGATGACTGCGTTCGAAGTAGAGCCATTTATCCTCTGTGATAATAACTGGACATTTGACAGATACGTCAGTTGCTAGCGTGCGCTCGTTAAGGCCATCAAAATCATAAACTTTCAGTGCGCCATCGTTAATAGAGTAAACCATGTTATCATCTAGCCAATGATAGTCAGCGGTGCCAGTAGTCCATTCGGTAACCTGCATAGCTTCCATATCGAGAGTGGCGATTTTATCATCATTACTGAAAACGATAAATTCACCACTCATGGCGATTTTCATCTGAGATGGAGTGAAAGAGATGTCCTTAGTGTAGAATTCCGACAAATCTTCCCCGTTGATCAGCTTAATATTATTCTCCTCTGAGATTACATAATAGACGTCTTCGTAAAATTTAATCATGCCAACTTTAGCTGAGAGATTAGTGTCGGTAATATTCTTAACGGTATCGTCGCCAATTTTGACTACGCCAACATAATAATCACCCTGGGATTGCCCATCTACGATATCGGTAGTAGCAGAGGCTGCGTCCGTCTCGTGACGTGCTGCGAAGATTACATTAGAGTTGTGATAAGCATAATCGGTAACCTTAGTAGCAAGAGGAGTGGAAAGCTGCTTAGAGGCAAGGTCGACTTTGTACAAAGTACCACTCGAGGTCGCAAGTAGATTACTGGCCGAATCGTTAATAATGATAGCGGTGTCGATGTCTAGCTGAAATTCGTCAGTGAGATTAATGCTGTTAGAAGGATTCTTAATATTAATAAGTAGCCAAGTAATGCGAGAATCTTTCTCTGTCTTCAATAGTAGATGCTCATTGTCGTGAGCCCAAGTGTTGTATAGGACTTGGCCAGCCAGGACTGGACTACCTTCATTATCAACAGCGATGGTAAGTGGCTTTGGTGTGAGTTTATCCTTAGTGAGATCAGTAATCTGCCAGACGGAAGAGCTATCCATAGTGAGCAGGGTGTTATTATCTGGAGTGGTAGTAATGAAAGTATAATTAGGCAGAGGCATAGCTGTCTCGACGCTACGATTATTAAGAAATAGACGTGGATAGTGGATGCGATATAATAAGCCTTCACTAATGTTAACAGTGCGAGACCACGAATCGTAGCCGTCCTTGGTAAGTTTAATTGTATGCTCCCCTGCCGTAAGAACCTTACTAGTATTGGTGCGTTGTAGCCAGGATGTGCTGCCATCTACCTCAACATTGGCGCCAGTAGGAATTGACGAAATCTGAAGCATCCCCTGGCGCTCCACCTGAAGATCTGAATTGACCCAGTAACCAGATACGATAAGTGCCAAAATCAATACGGTGGCAATAACGGCCACTACCATAATAATTTCAGAGATTATAACGCGACGACTTTGCCTGCGAGCACGTTCTTCTAAATCCATAATATTATTATACCCCAACTACGAGAAGTCAACAAGCGTTGTGTACTGGTTCAAGACATTTGAGACTTTTTGAGGTCTCCTCTTGTATTAAAGTATACCACATATTCATTCGGCGTCATGTAATCTATAGATTGGTGTGGACGCTCACCATTATACCAATTTATATATTTTTGTAATTCT
>JAZQJM010000054.1:0-9072 GCA_045541635.1 Candidatus Nanosyncoccus sp. | reverse complement strand
GCTTCTTTTCTCTAATATTACTTCTTTAATTGCCTCACCCCGTTGCTTTTCTATTGATTTACCTTTACAATATGACATATAGGTAGGTTTCCTTTCTTTAGTTTTAGTAGTATTCAACTAAGTATAGAGCCTACCTATTTTGTTGCAAAGGTATTGGACCTTAACGGGAATCTTGATAAGAGGTGCGAAATATGGTATAATAGGTGGATGTTTGTACTTTAATATCATTTCACAAGGGGGGTAGCAAATGGAAGAACAAAAGGCCTTAAAACGGGGGACGATTAGGGCACTACTTACTAGCGACAATATGTCGTGCAAGCAAGCTGGGGCGATAGCATGCCTTGGGCGCGGGATGCCAATGGCAACAGTGGAGCAGTGGCTCGGGGTGGGGCACTGGGAATACACGCTGGCTGCGATCTACAGCATGATTCACGAGAGCATACCAGAAGAGCTGATTCATGACACCGTAAGGAAAGTTTTCTTAGGGAACTCACGGATACGTAAGGCGCTTGAGGAAGTGTGTGAGAAGAGAACGCTCGGGATGGATTTTATTGAGGAGCTGATTTTTTCTCATAACTACCTATGGCGCAAGGTAGGCTATGCTGCCTGCAATGGTACAGAGGTGCCGATCGAATGGCTTTACAAGGGACTGAAAGATATTGACGACGGGACACGCAAGAGTGTGCCGAGATTACTAGAGGGGCGCGAGGTGCCACTTGAGAAGATCGAAGAATGGAGGAATTCGTCTAGCTCTGCCTATCGCGAAGCAGCAATGTGTGCTTCTGTAGGTAGGGGCGAGGTACCCTTCTCCTGGATAGAGGCGCTACTCGATGACCCTGCCAGTCATGTATGGAATGCTGCCGTGAGAGCCTGCGAAGGAAGGCTTGAGCCGAGAGAATATCTCAATTGGTGGGGCAAGCCTGCTGGTGAAGGTAAGACCCTCGCTGCTGTCCAGACGGTTAAGCTGATAGGGTGTAGCTGCACTCCAGGCGCATGTGAGGGGTGTGAGAATGCTGATTTCTGGCATAAAATCGAATTGCTTGCGACGACGTGTAGTTTTGCCTCGGTGAGACGTGCTGCTGCGAAGGCCTATGGGATACGGAATTTCGTGCCGGTACGCGATTTAGAGCCACCAAGGCATATCTATAAGGAATGCCTGGATGGTGCTTATGTGGTAGCACAGATTCCTGAGACGGCGCATGTGAGACGCACGACTCCTGGACGAGCACGCGCAAGCGAGGCGATAATCGAGGGCGTGATTAAGAATCGCTACGAAGAGAAAGTTGGGGTATCTCCTCTCGATCTTCGGGAGTATTATCGGCCTAAGGACACTCTTGTTGTAGAAGACTTCGATCTAGCTGGTTCTAGCGAGACGAGAGCGCCAGGATTTTACTTTGCGCTGGCTTAGTTACGACGGCTCGAGCCCCTTGAGCTAAATGAGGTCATGGATAGCCAGTATCGACATTGCTAATTGTGAAAATAGCCCACCTTGAGGTGGGCTTTTTCTTGCGTACTGAGTGGATGACCTGAGGTAAATGAGATAGCTAGTTATGCTTGATGGAGCTTATTAGCCCCTTTGCCTTCGTGGCTACCTGATGCAAGTAATAAAAGGCATTCAGTGGTAGTTCGTAAGAGCCGATTAGCTCGATGACTTGGCCACCGAAGCCTTTCTTGAAGTCATAGATGCCATAATTGTCGGACTGTGGGTCTGGCAGGGTGCCGATACCGTAGAAATTATATCGTTTGAAGCCATGCTCGGCTGCGTATTTTATCATGTACCATTGGATGGCGTACTGAGCGTTATAATCTCGCATATATCGCTCGTCACTACCTGAGAAGAGGTAAACTACTTCGTCGCCGACTAACATAAACATCGCTGCCGAGAGAGGGGTGAGAACGTTACTTTTGCGAGAGTCTTCATTCGTTACAGCTTCGGCAAGGATGAATTTGGCTTCGTTCCTGGGTACGAAAAGGTCATACATCTGCTCGTAATAACTGAGTGGCTTGTCTGTAAAATGACGGCGCTCAGAAGTAGACTCGGTAATATTCTTCAGGAGGTGAAGTTCGGGTTTTGCTAGCTCCCTGACGGTGACGCCCATTTTGTCGGCTTTGCGTACGTGGTTGCGAGTGTTGCGCTTAAAATCAGCAAGAATCTGCTCGCTAGTGCGACCATTGATGTCCATAGCGAATAGATATTGTGGCTGGTCTGGATGCTCTAGGGGACGAAAGCCTAGACTCAAGAGGTGATTCCTAGCCTGCTTATGATTAAAGCCACCCTCGACTGGGAGGCCATCACGGTCGCGCTCTATCAGTTCATAATATGGACTGATATGGAGGACGTAGCCATTGTGAGCTTTGGCAAATTCTGCAAGATGCTTGAGGAAGAAACTTACCAACTTGCTATTCTCGTAGTCCATAATCGGGCCACCAGGGGTGATAAAGGTAGATTTGCCCATAAAAGTAGGCTTCGCAACGGCCATGGTGGCGCCGAGGATTGCGCCGGTGTTATCCTTAACGGCGAAAAAGTACGAAGTCCAGCCCTTAGACTCGCGATATTTGGCGATTTCTGGGGTCTGCATGAAAGACTTGTAGGGGCTAGTGGTAGCGTATTCTCGGAATTCCTCTGGGGTGATTTCGATAAATTTCATAGTAACCTCCTGATTTTACGTAAGATTGTATATAGACGATACCTAACTAAGTTCAAAATAATATCGTGGGTACCGGCGTAATCGACTTCGTATCCTGCAAAGGTTTTCTTAAAATTAGTAAAGCCTGCCCAGGGGTGACTATCTGGTGCGCCTTCTGGTGCGATACCCCAGAAATCGAATATTTTTTGCTTGTTCGTGGCTGCGTCCATAATGAGCTGAATAGTGAGAATACCAGTAGCATGGAGCTTCCTTCCCTGGTCACTCTGAGCACCCTGGAGATTATATCTAGTAGTCTTATCGTCGAAGACTAGTCCAGCTGCGACGACAGATTGCTTATCCTGTGGAGTGGGCTGGTATTTTACCAGATAGAGAGTAGCAAAGGGCTGCGATAACTCAGTCTTCAGATAGTGCTCGGAAAAGGTGTTGATTCCCTTCTCTTTCGCGAGGGATTTTTGTAAGTCTAATAAGTAATGGATGTCGTTCGGATCGTGCGAGGTCTCGATAGTGAGGCCGTTTTTATTCATATTGCGATGGTAACGAAGGAGACGCGATGGTAATTTTGCCTGATAATCGTCAGTTAAATCTAATCGCCAAGTCTCCTTAGGGTTAAGGTCCTTAGTCTTCTCAAAGGGCTGCTTGATAGCCTTGATGTAATCTGGCGACTGGGGCTCGATACGGATAAAAAACGCTCCTTCCCTGCCTGCGAGAGATCTTAAAGAGGTAATGGCTTCATTAAAAGCCGACTTGTCGCGTGCTACTGGGCCATATGGTAGATAGAGATAACTCCCCAGGGGTGTGTGTTTCTTGATTGCGAGATAGACATAATCCTTAGTCTCCTGATAGAAAGACTGCTCTCCGAGGTCATCTTGAAGAGCCTGCCACTGTTTAGACTGGGTAAGTGGAGTATTCATAGTGATATTTTAGCACATGGGGAGCGATTCGTCATTAGGAGGATGGCTGATTTCTGCGTCGCTTTGATATGATCTCCTGGGGCTGTGGGCGATTTTCGTTTCATCCTCTACCCTGCTTTTTACATCAAAAATTGACTTTTCTTCCCTTGTAGCCCGTGAAATTTTTTGACTGCTTAAGCTTTTCATTATATTGCTCATGCCAAAATTCCCTGGCCCCGTCTTCGTCAAAACGGTTGCTAGAAAAGTGGTTTTGCCAAATTGTGTGTTCCTACGTCAACCCTTGCGTTCGCTCCCAACTGCCCAATCCCGTGGCAGCCGATACTTTGATTTTAGCGCAAGTGTTTTCGGATGTCAAGTGGGTTGCTAGCCGTGGTGGTTGCTAGTTTACGGAGGGAAGGGAAGAAATCGCTTGTGGTTTTTGTGCAAAACTTCGGGTGATTCCTGTGGATTTCTGGCCAAAATCTCCGTTCAAGCGCTCGCCCCTGTCGGTGTAGAATGCCTCGGATGTGGAAAATTTGGTGGGAAATGTTACAATTAAGATATGGCGTATATTCGGAAGTTCAAGACGACCTCGGGGGCGACCGGCGTGCAGGTGTGCTATAAAGAGGGAAGTAAAGTGGTGAAAACTGTACACGTGGGGTCCTCAGCCTCGGTGGCTGGTGTGGAAAAACTTGTGAAAAAAGCGCAGGGAATCATTGATGCCGAGAAGAACCCTCTATTTAACCTAGATCGATTCAATAAAAAATAGCCCCTTAGGGGGCTAAAATATAAAACCCCGAGCGTGGCTCGGGGTGGATTTTACGGCCTAACGGATGATGCGATCATGATTTGTCTGGCGAGATTTTGCATTTTGCCAATTAGGCTTTCTTTCTCCATACCTTCGGGCAGGGAATAAGCTCGATCAATAATCTTGTCAAGTTTCTCGCCCATTTCAATAAGGCGTGTCTTGCCAGCAGCATCGATAACCGCAGCGCGCATCTTCTCAGCAGATTCTACGTAGCCGTTGTATTCGTTACGAAGCCGCTCGTAGTCATGCTTGACGCCGTAAATTAGACTTTTGGACATCGGAATCACCCCCTTATAAGTCCTGAAACAGGGAAGAACGGTGGCGACATGACCTAAGCGTGTCGCCGTACGCTTCCTAAACGTTAGTTAACAAGGTTGCTTCGAGATTGTTTACGATTTCGGTGGCTCCACTAATAATGTGGATCTTGCGATTATCGCCTTCGATCTTCTCTGCACGATCAATGATATCCTTAGCCTCAGTTTTGATGGAGTCTGCGCGATGTCGCGTCACGACCACCCGCAGTGGAACGTGCATTTCTTCTGCCCTGATACAATATCGGTCATATTCACGACGTATTGCTTGGAACTCCGACAATAAAGTACTATCTTCTGCCATAAAAATCACCTCCCCTTCATGGCAAAAAGGTCCTGTTTTGTTTAATTATATCATATTTTTATGGAAACGCAATAGTTTCTATTGACATTTTAACAAAAGCGTGATATAATCAGAGTTGGTGGGGCGAACTTTACAATAGTGATAGAGTGAGCCAAGATTATTTTCTTTAGGGGGTAGTAAAATGAAGAAGATGAGTGTCATCGAGGCAGTAGCGTTGTTCGTATCAGTAGCAATCAGTACTTTTTTTATTGCTGCATGGTTTCTTGTTCTGCACCAGACAAGAAACGAGATGCGAGCAGAGGCTAGCTTACAAAGACTCCTCGATGTAGCGAATGTTAGCTACAGCGTGGAAGGACGTGGCGTCTCGGACAGGTTACCGAAACTGATCACGCTGGTCAACGAGAATGTTGACCAGATTGAAGGGCTAGAAGGATGCGTATATTACATTGATTGCTATGGTAATCTACAGTATTACGTTCGTCCTTAGGCTTACTCACCCCCATCCTGATGGATGGGGGGATTTTTATTAGTACTTGAAAGCCACCAGTCTAGCTGGTGGCTTTTGCTATTAGTGGAATACTATCAGGTCGTCTTGCGCTAGATGATACTAAGCTGAGATTTCAGACGAGCAATGAGGGCTTCCTTCTCCTTGACGCCATCACGAGTCTCCTTGACGAGTTCGGCTGGGGCCCTATCGACATAGTTAGGGTTCTCTAATCTGGCATTAAGGGCGTCTAGTTCACGACCAACGGCAAGAATCCTCTCAGTGAGAGTGTCCTTATATTCCTTAACAACATTCTCGGGGACGTCGAGGTAGAGTTCGTGATTAGCGAGAGCTAGCCTGAGGCCACGTGGAGCGCCATCAAGGCTAGTGATAGCTGGGACCCTCGTAAAGGTCTTGATAAGTAGGAGATTATCTTCCACAAGGCTGTCATTATCATACATGAGAGTGTATTTTTTGCTGTTATTAGTGCCTGGAAGGGCCTGTAAGGTGGTCCTAGTCTCCTGGACGATAGTTCTTATGTTTTCGAATTGCTCGGCCGTTATAGGGTCAAATTCGAGGGCTTCCGGCCATTTAGTGGTAATGAGGAAACCTTCGGTCCAGCTAAGATTTTGCCAGATAGCCTCAGTAACAAATGGAGCAAAAGGATGAAGTGCGATTAAGAGATGTTCTAAAGTAACCTTGAGCAGGGAAGTATTACGGTAAATCTTCTGGGATTCGAGGAACCAGTCGGCGTATTTGTCCCAGATAGTCTGGTACAGAGTCTCGACGGCCTCAGAGAAGCGATAATTCTCGATATCTTGCTCAACCTCTGATATACAGTTATTAATCTCGCGACAGATCCAATCTTCGCCTTGGTTGCTAGTGGTATACGCAACTGAAATGCCTTTTTCTGCGCCTTCGGAGCTCCCTTCTTCTTCGTCGATAATAGATTGGATGAGACGAGAGATGTTCCATAGTTTATTGCAGAGATTACGACCGGATACAACTGAATTCTCGCTGAAAGCCTGATTCATGCCAGCAGAGCGACCTCTTAGAATACCAAGACGAAAAGCGTCGGAGCCATATTTTACGACGAGATCCATTGGATTGATCACGTTGCCCTTGGATTTGCTCATTTTCTGACCGTGTGCGTCGAGGACTAGACCATGAAGATAGACATCCTTAAATGGGACTTCACCAGTAACGTAGAGACCCATCATAACCATACGGGCAACCCAAGCGAAAAGGATATCGGCGCCAGTCTCCATAACGTTAAGTGGGTAATAAGGCGTAGGATTCTCCTCAGACCAGTCTGTACAAATAATTGGCCAGTGTGAACTAGAAAACCAAGTATCGAAGGTGTCTTCGTCACGCACGTATTTGACGCCGGATTTCTCGATTTCTTTAAGATGGGTGCGACGGTCGAAAATCCAATCTGGCTCATCAGTAGCTTCGTCAGTAACTTTCCTGAACATTGGGATAGCGATACCCCATGGAATCTGACGGGAAATATTCCAATCTTTAAGGCCCTTGAGATAGTTAATGAGGACTTTCTGCTTGTTCTCTGGGTGGAAGTTAATCTCGCCATTCTCGAGGTGGGTGATGGCCGTAGCTGCGAGAGTCTTCACATCGACGAACCATTGCTCTTTCAGGGTAGGCTCGAGGATGGTGCCACATTTATAACAGTGAGCCACTGAATGGGCGATTTTCTCCTCACCTTTCAAGAGGCCCTGGGTCTCGAGAGCTTTTAGTACTTTCTTACGACATTCGGTAGTAGTAAGACCAGCGTACTCCTCTGGGACATTAATCATGGTGCCTTGCTCGGAAATCACCTGAATACGAGGGAGGTTATGGCGCTCACCAACTTCAAAATCGTCAAAATCGTGCGCTGGGGTAATCTTCACTACACCTGTGCCGTACTCGGGGTCGGCGTGCTCATCGGCAATAATTGGGATGGTACGATCAGTGAGTGGAAGATACACTTGCTTACCGATGAGAGACTCGTAGCGCTCGTCGGCTGGGTTCACGGCGATAGCAGTATCGCCAAAGAGTGTCTCTGGGCGAGTAGTGGAAACGATGAGACCTTCTGGCGTCTCGCTGGATGATTCCTGAGCGTCATCTACAAGACGATACTCGATGCTCCAGAGAGAGCCCTTCTCATCCTTATGTTCGACTTCAATGTCAGCAAAAGCCGTCTGGTGCTTAGGACAGAAATTTACAAGTTTCTCGCCTCGATAAATCATGCCGTCGTGCCACATTTTCTCGAAAGTGGTATAGACGCGATCGATGACGTTTTCGTCCAGGGCGAAGGTGAGGTCGTCCCAAGAGCAGGAAGCACCGAGGGCCCTCAGCTGAAGCTCCATATTGCCACGCTGCATAGCGACAAAATCCCACACCTTAGCATATAGCTCATTACGATCATATTCGAAACGGGTGTGGCCCTCCTTCTCGAGGACACGCTCGTAGACCACCCAGGTCTCAAAGCCAGCATGATCGGCCCCTGGAATGTACCAGGAAGAATCTTGCCTCAGTCTGTGATAGCGAATAAGGGAATCCTCGAGGGCGACGGTAAGGCCGTGGCCAATGTGAAGATTGCCGTTAGCATTAGGTGGTGGCATTACAATAGAATAAGTAGGGTGGGTGATATGCTCGAATCTATCATCGGCGCCATCACTATCATTATCAACAGGG
This sequence comes from Candidatus Nanosyncoccus sp., assembly GCA_045541635.1. Classification (GTDB taxonomy): domain Bacteria; phylum Patescibacteriota; class Saccharimonadia; order Saccharimonadales; family Saccharimonadaceae; genus Nanosyncoccus. The sequence goes on along the minus strand of JAZQJM010000054.1, from coordinate 936 downwards.
ATAGTAGGGACGCTCGGGCGAAAAACGCCTGCAGCCTCCCAGGCAGCGTAAATATCAGATTCGTATTGATTAGGCTCATAGCTGCTCGCAAATTTCATATCCTTGTGACTCCCTTACTCTTAGATAAATATATTATACTACTTTTTGGCAGGGAGGGGAAGTGGGAGTCGAGATTGAAGTGGGGGATTTGGGCTACTTAGCGACACAGCGGACTGAGAGGCCGAGGTCCCGAGTACTGCCAGTCTGAGGACCCACACTCGAGGAATTGACGAACAGGCTGTACATATCGTCACTATCGTAGTACGTAGAGGACCAGAAGTAGCCGTGGCTACCCTGACGGCTCACTGAACTATAGACGTAGACGCCGGAGAGGGGCGTAGACAGTGCGTTACGGAAGTTGGTAGCGTTACCAGAGTATCCAGTATTATATAAGTAATAGTAGGACTTATTAGCAGTGTTACCATATGGCATCATCCAACCACTAGGACAGATGTCATAACTAGCATTACTATAATTACTACTCGTACATATTGTACCAGCAGAAGCAGCACAGTAATTGTAATATACACCTATCTTCTTACTGCCAGAGCCATAGCCTGTCGTGGTAGTATTAGTGTAATCTGTATTAATCTGAGCAGCCGTATACGAACCGATGCTTCCGGAGCTTGGTAATGTGAATGATACACTTGGTGACTTGTTAGTATTAGACGTGGAGAGTGATTCCACTAGCGATACGGCACCAAGCCTCAGATTATCTAGTAGCCAGCAATTGCCATCATTTAATTTCTGGATATAATATCCTTGCTCGTCACGCTTATCATAAGCCATCGTCATTGTACTAGGACAATTAGCAGTAGTTACGTTTTGGAGATATAGCTTACTGCTCTTACTTGTAAGAGTCAGTGCACCATTACCGTCGCCCATTGTGTAGTAGGT
>JAZQJM010000053.1:0-8382 GCA_045541635.1 Candidatus Nanosyncoccus sp. | reverse complement strand
GGCCTTTTTCAAGCTCCCTTCCCCCACTGGCTGCACAGCCGTCACCGTAAAAGAAAACTTCCCCCACTTCGTGAGCTTCGGCACACCCCTTACCATCACTTTCATACCGTCTTCCAATGGAGTCCTCAGCTGATAAAAAGTCATAAAGCACCCTACACTAGTCTCCTCATCTTTGATATCGAAAAACACCCATTTCCCTTGATTCACCTTAAAACTCGCCACCTCCCCCACCAACACCACAGAAGAATACGCGTATTCCAGCGTCTGATTTACTACACTGACAAATTCCGTCGGCGTTAATTTCGGTGTACTATCCATCATTTCTCCCTTACATCATCACTTTCCACAATACAAATTCAAGGCTACCACGCATCACCACTTCCTTCTACATTTTTACCACGAATCACTTTATAATACGGTACCGTCCCTGTAATTATTGTAAATAGCAAGATTAGTACTCTCGTCATCACTGTTACAATTGTCGCTGTCGGAAAATCCACTCCTAGCGCAATCATCACGCCAGCCATCCCTAGTTCGTACAGCCCATACGGCACAATCCCATCGAACACCGACCCAATCGCCTCCCCCACCAGGATAAACGGCAGTAGTTCTGGTCTCCCCAGCGAAATCGCCACTATCCAGTATGTCGCCACCTCAAGGAACGAATACAAAATCCCCCAGAGCACTGGCTTCTTCAGAAAACGCTTATTCTCCTTAGCAATTTTCACGCTCTCATAAATATCTGCAAAATAATCACTAATCTTCTTATTACCAATCATTTCTTTCTTATGACCGAAAGTCACAATCTTCATCACGCTATTTGTTATATTGGCTATCACTCTAGAGAAAACTTCAATCCTCTTCTTACTACTTGCAATAAATATCACTAAGAAAATTACAGAAAACACCCCAAAATTCATAACCAAAGATACCGGAATAATCCACATCGCCTCTTCCGGTATTGCATTAAGTATCAGCAGTACAATAATCGCCACTAACGCCTGCGCGTAATTAATCACCGTCGTCACGGCATAGCGAAAGAGATACAAAAAACTTGCTTGTCCAGCCGACACCCCAAAAGGATACAATCTATAAGTTAGATATGCTAATCCACCTAATCCACCAGCTGGTACGGCATGATTTACAAAATTCAATTCCGTCGAGATCAGCAATATTTCTTTATTCTTGAACTTTTTCACGTCTTTCCGATTCTTCAAGTAAGAGAAGAAAATCTGCCCACACACATAGTACATATATAGCTGTTCCGGCACCAGTAGCATCAGCACCAGCACATTCGCTTCATCCAGATGATAAAAAGTATCTACAATATCAGGCCAATTCTTATATACTACGTATGCCACCAGAATCAATGTCAACACAGACAGCACAGTCCGAAAAGAAAACAGCTTTACTTTCTTAGCCATATCAAGATTATACCACGATTATGGTATAATTGTCCTATGGAATATCTAGCAGTCCTCGGCCGTGAGCCTAATATTTCCCTCTCAGAGCTCGAAGCGATTTTTTCTGACGTCAAGCAATTTTCCCCTACTCTCGCCTCCTTCAAATCTACTTCCACACCAGATCTGTCGCGTCTCGGTGGCTCACTTAAGATTGCCGTAAAATTAGATACTACTCCTCTCGATTATCTCTCTCAGCTCCCCGAAGGCAAAATCACCTTCGGTATTTCAGATTACACCAGTCACGCCAGCGTTAAATCTGCCATGACCGAGGCTCTCAAGCTGAAGAAAATCCTCGTTCGTCACGGTCGCTCCGTTCGCACCGTCGCCAATAAGCACGCCGAGCTCTCCACTGCTATCTCTCTTCATAACGGCCTCGCCAGTTCCAGCCCTAATAAGACCGAATTCATCAAGACTAATCACAGCTGGTATCGTGTCATCGCCGTCCAGGATATTAATTCATATGCTAAGCGCGATCGTAATCGTCCAGCACGCGACGCCAAAGTCGGCATGCTCCCACCTAAGCTTGCCCAGATTCTCATTAATCTCTGTGGTGATCTCCCTACCGGCTCAAGGATTCTCGATCCTTTCTGTGGCACAGGAGTTGTCTTGCAGGAAGCTCTCCTCATGGGCTATTCTGCCTACGGCACCGATATCGACGAGCGCATGATCGAATACACTAATAAAAATCTCACCTGGCTTCAGACTATTAGCAGAGACCACCTACCACCATTTACCACTCAGGTCGGTGACGTCACCACTCATAATTGGGATACCCCTATTGACGCTGTCGCCTGCGAATGTTATCTAGGTCGCCCTATGTCCTTAGTTCCTCTAGAAATCAAGCTCAAAGAAGAGAAGCAGACTGTCTCCTCTATTATTCTCGGTTTTCTCAAGAATCTCTCGTCCCAGCTTGCCCCTGGTACCCCTGTTACCATCGCTATTCCTGCTTGGCTTCGTAAGGATGGCCAATATTCTAGGTTAAATATCCTTGACGAAATCGCTAATCTGGGGTATAATGTTAATAATAAATCGCGCGAGGGACTTCTTTATCATCGGGAAGGTCAGATTGTCGCGAGAGATATAATAATATTAAGGAAAATTTAGATGTCACACGTAAAAGCTGGCGGTACCGCCAAAAACGTCCATAACAATGCTGGCCAGCGCCTCGGCGTTAAGCGCTTCGGTGGCCAGAAAGTCAAAAACGGCGAAGTTCTCGTCCGTCAAACTGGTGCTACCAAGATTTCAGGCCCAGGCACCTACATGTCGCGTAATTTCACCATTCACGCAGCTAAAGATGGTGTCGTGACTTTTGTTAAGACTAAGAAGACTCACTTCTCAGGTAAGTCATTACCACGCGTTCGCGTAGAAGTCCGTTAAAAATAACTCCCACTTGGGAGTTATTTTTTATGAGTTAGAAACAGACACTATCGCACAATTCATGAGCAGAACATTCTGTAGGTATTCCTGTTATTTCACTATTGCGAATTTATTTTTGCCTTTCTTCACAATAGCCGTTTGATTAATATCAATTTCGTCTTTAATCTTCGTACCGTTAATCGATATCGCCCCACCACTTACAAACTCTCGCGCTTTCTTCTTCGATTCAGCGAGGCTAGTATTTACCAGTATATCAACTATATTTGTCCCCTTAGCTATCACAGGTAGATACGCAGCGAACTCAGTTAGCTCATCTTCAGAAAACTCCGAGAAATCTGTCTCACGATTAAACAAAGTCTCCGTCAAATTCTCTACAGCCCTAGCAGCATCTAGCCCATGTACCACACTCGTTACTCCAAGTGCTAACGCTTTCTGTGCAATACGCTGCTCAGGTGCAGCCTCATGACGAGCTAAAATATCCTCAATCTCTTCAGGTGTGAGCAATGTATAAATCTTCAGCAAATATTTTACTGCATTATCAGGCTGATTCATCCAGAACTGATAGAAATCATATACAGAAGTATAGTTACCACCACCATTATCAGACGATGCTAGCCATACAGCATTTCCTTCAGACTTACCAAACTTCCTTCCAGTCACCGGATCAATGATGAGGGGTGTGCTCCATACATCAGCATCAGCGTCCTCTAGTCGCTTAATTAGATGAATTCCCGATGTACAGTTACCATATTGATCAGCCCCACATAATTGCAAACTCACCCCATATTCACGATACAAATGCAAGAAATCATACCCCTGTATCAGAGTATACGAAAATTCAGCATAAGATATCCCAGCCCCACCATCGCCAATTCTTTTCTGCACAAACTGTCTGTCAAGCAGCTGCGTCATCGAGAAACTCTTCCCCACCTCTCTCAAAAAATCTAGGAACTTGATCTCCTTGAACCAGTCATAATTATCTACCATCGTGAGTCCTGGTGTTTCCTTGTCGCGCACATCACCATCACCAGCATTAATTACACGCTCTATCTGTACTCTAATACAAGACTTATTATGCTCTACTTCCTCTACAGGCTTCAGTTCACGCTCACCATTGTCCTTCGGATCACCAATTTGCCCAGTTGCACCACCTACTAATAGATATGGCTCATACCCATGCCTTACAAAACACGCGCACATCATTAGCGCTGCTAGATTACCAATCGTTAGGGAATCGGCTGACGGATCAGCGCCCCAATAGAATTTCTTAGATTCCCGATTATCTAGTTCTGTTGGGTCCGACAAGGTAGTCTCAGCCACAAACCCACGGTAAATTAGTTCCTCTGATAATTTCATATCTATATTTTATCATATCTTAGGCGCTTTTCAAAATCACCTACAACGTGCCATCAGGACTACGCCTATGCTTTACGAATAATCGTCCCAGCCTTACCACTAAGCGCCGATTTCAGATTATCAATATCCGTAATTATTCCCACTTTGTTCTTCTCAGCAAAAGTCGTCGCAGCCTCCACCTTAGGCAACATCGAGCCAGCCTTGAAATATCCCTCTTTAATATATTTATGCGCCTGCACCGTCGTTATCATATGAAGTGCTTCCATCTCAGGCGTACCATAATTAATATAAGCATTCGGTACAGCCGTTACTGACACGAAGATATCAGCCTTCACTAGCTCTGCCAATTTTTCTGCAGCGAAATCTTTATCAATCACTGCATCAATTCCCTTCAGTTTACGTAAAATCTTCGTTCTTACCACTGGTATCCCACCCCCACCAGCAGCAATCACAATCACACCACTTTTCACTAGCTGACGAATTGCATTCTTCTCTACTATATCTATCGGCTTCGGGCTCGCTACTACACGGCGCCACCCACGCCCAGCATCTTCCTTTACTACCCATCCTTTCTCATTTGCCAGTTTCTTCGCTTCTTTCTCAGTATAAAATTGCCCAATTGGCTTCGTCGGATTCTTAAAAGCTGGATCGCTCCTCGACACCACCACCTGCGACACAATCGTCACAACTTTACCATTCTTCCCACGCTTATTGTAAGCATTATTAATCGCCTGAGTCAGCCAGTAGCCTATCTGCCCCTGGCTCATCGCTACGGCCGTCTCGAGTGGCATCGCTGGCGCCTTACTGGTCGCAGCACCCTCTTCGTGTACCATAATATTGCCTACCTGCGGGCCGTTGCCATGCGCCACAATAATCTCGTACTTATCAGATAATTCAGCAATCACTTCCCCTACCGACTCGGCAATCTTTTTCTGCGCCTCAGCCGTTGCTTCGCCATTTTTCTGCAAAGCATTACCACCTAACGCCAGTACTACTCGTTTTTTCATTTTACCTCCATTAATTTTCTCAAATTTTCTTTATACGCTTCCACGCCAGGCTGATCAAAGGGGTTCACTCCTATTAGCTTCGCACTTACAGCGCAGGCAATTTCGAAGAAATATATCAGCTCACCAAATCCCCTCTCGTCATAACTATCTATCGCTATGTCTAGCACCGGAATTCCCCCAGTAGTATGTGCAGCCCTCACAGCAGTTACTACTTTCGTATTCAGCTCATCAGTCGGGACATCCACAATCGTCTCCCATAGGTTACGACGCCCATCCTGCATAAACTGTCCCATCGAGTGCAAATCCGTCGAATAAATCACCGAAGTCGGCAACACCCCTTGCTTATTCTTCCCCTCCGACTCACCGAAAAGTTGCTTCAGCCATTCCAGGAAATACCCAGTCGCCGGCTCAAAACTCGCGAACACTTCCGTATCATATGCTTTTCTTCTCAATAAATCACGCATATAGGCATATTTAATTGCTATGTCAACATCAGTACCAGCAGCCCCCTCTAGTAATTTATCAATGTCAATCCCAGCCACAGCCATCGGTAGTAGCCCCACTGACGTTAGTACCGAATATCGCCCTCCCACATTATCAGGAATTACGAACTTAGTATATCCATTACGGTTAGCCTCCTCAAGCAGTGCCCCTTCCTTCGCATCAGTAGTTACATATACACGCTGATTAGCCTCCCTAGCGCCATATTTCTCAACCAATTTCTTATAAAATGCCTCGTAGGCGATTTTTATCTCCAACGTATTACCAGATTTCGATATCACATCAATTGAGAAATCCCTCTCCCCCACCTCGTCCATCGCGCGTCTCAGTTCACGCTCGCTTAACGAATTGCCAGCATAGACAATCTGGACGTCAGATTTCATACCTAGCGCCTCTATCACTGCTCGATGCCCCAGATACGAGCCACCTATTCCTATACACACTAGGCATTCCGATTCATCCTGTATCTTCTGTGCTGTCTCCTTAATACGCACAAATTCAGCCATATCCACATGGTGAGGCAAATCTATCCAGCCACCTTTCGCGTCATTACTTAATTCTTTCAATATATGCTGCGCCTGCTTCTGCTCCACTTCTGGGCTAAAATTAACCGTAATCATGTCTAAATTATACCAGATATACCCATAAATTCCTATCTGTGATATAATATCTCTAATGCCCGCTTGGCGGAATTGGTAGACGCGCTAGCTTCAGGTGCTAGTGTCCTCACGGACGTGAGAGTTCAAGTCTCTCAGTGGGCACCAGACATTGAATATATACCTCGGCTCGTCCCGAGCTTTTTTCTTGCCTTAGCTAAAATACACTATACAAACTATCCACTTTTTCGGATACATACAGAAAAGGTACACACCTCCAGGGTCCAGTTCAAGAACTACTTAGCGACACAGCGAACTGAGAAGCCGAGGTACCGATTACCGTAACTCTGAGGATTCACACCCGAGGAATAGACGCGCAGGTCGTACATACTGGTACCATCGTAGTACGTAGAGGACCAGAAGTCGCCGTAGCTACCCTGATCGTACGCTGAACTACGGAAGTAGTAGCCGGAGAGGGGCGTAGATAGTGCGTTACGGAAATTAGTAGCGTTACTAGAATATTTCGTGTAAAGAGTTTGGTATTCACCACTTGATCCACCTGTAGGCATCCTCCAGCCAGCTGGACAGATATCGTAGCTAGCATTACCAGAGCCTGCATTCTGAGCATAACAGTAGCTACCAGCTGAGGCTGCACAGTAATTGTAATATACACCTATCTTACCACTGCCAGCACCATAGCTAGTTGTAGTATCTTCTGAAGAAGTTGTATTAATGAGTGGAGTATTATAGGTTTCAAAATTAGAAGATACGTTAGTTACAGCTGTTGCAGTATATGGACTAGACCCACCACCATTCTTGAGATAACCTAGAATTTCGTCTGTAGCATTAGTAGTAGCAGCCCCTAGTTTCGTCTGTACAGTTGCATTACTAATATCTAGCCTCAGGTTATCTAATAACCACACATTGCCATCTTTCAGCTTGCCTACTAGATACTCTTTATTATCACGAATATCAATTAGAGTCTTAGTATCACCTATCGCCATTTTACCAGCATCAGCCCCATTAAATTCTTGCAAAGTATTACCACTTTTAGCGACACAGCGGACTGAGAAGCCGATGGCCCGACCAGTGGCATTCTGAGGATTCACACCCGAGGAATAGACGCTCAGGTCGTACATACTGATACTATCGTAGTACGTAGAGGACCAGAAGTAGCCGTTGCTACCTTGACTGCTTGCTGAATTACGGTAGTAGTTGCCAGAGAGGGGCGTAGACAGCGCGTTACGGAAGTTAGTGGCGTTACTAGAATAGGCTGCGTAAAGGGCTTGATATTCACCACTAGCTCCTCCAGTAGGCATTCGCCAACCACTAGGACAAATGTCGTAGCTAGCATTACCAGTACCACTACCATTCGCATAACAATATGTACCAGCAGAAGCAGCGCAGTAATTGTAATATACACCTATCTTCTTACTACCAGAACCGTAGCCTGTCGTAGTAGTATTAGCATAATCTGTATTAAACTGTGCAGCCGTATAATAATTGAATCCAGAAGTAGCAGATAATGTAGGTAATGTAAATGATACACTTGGTGACATGTTGGTATTAGATGTAGAGAGTGTTTCTTTAAGTGTTGTACTACCCAATCTTAAGTTATCAAGTAACCAGCATTTGTTATCAGCGAGTTTCTGAATTAAATATGGTTCCTCGTCGCGCTTATCATATGCAGTTGTGGCTGTAGTAGGGCATGTAGCAGTAGTTACGTTCTGGAGATATAATTTACTGCTTTTACTCGTAAGCGTTAATGCTCCAGCTCCGGCACCCATCGTGTAGTAGGTATTTACTGAGCTAGTAGAACCTAGTGCTGCATTAGTTGCACTATCAGTCTTAGCCCAGGAACTGAACTCATAGCCACTAGTGAAGACTGGGTAGAGATAGTAACTTGTACCATAAGTGAGACTACTAAATGTTACTTTATTGCCAGACTTGGTACCATTTATTGTAGTGCCACTAGTGCTACCTCGTTTCAATGTCATAGATGATAAGTATGAGTCACCGGTCACTACTAGATTATAAGTCTTCGCTACACAGACACCATATAGTGTCATATTGCTTGTAGGG
>JAZQJM010000052.1:0-3979 GCA_045541635.1 Candidatus Nanosyncoccus sp. | reverse complement strand
ACAAGACACACTGACAACTCCTTGGCTCACAGAACGACATGGCTACGATCCGACTTATAAGAGAGATGGCCAGGATTATATGGTAGGTAAGTTAGCCGATGGTAATGTGTGGTTACTTGATAACTTAAGACTAGGCAGGGCAACACTTAAAGAAACACTTTCTACATCCAACACGAATATGTCACCAAGCGTGTCATTCACACTACCTACATCGTGTACTACTTCTGGATTCAATTCATATACAGCTGCTCAGATTAATACAGCTTCAGCTAATACTGTAGCAAGTACTAAATATGGCTCTGCTAGTGGTAAGATAGGCGTATATTACAATTATTGTGCTGCTTCTGCTGGTACAATATGTACGAGTAGTAATTCTAGTAGCGCTAGCTATGACATCTGCCCAAGTGGTTGGATGATGCCATATGGTAACACTGCTAATAAGTCCTACTATTACTTATATAATACTGGATATTCTAGTAACGCTACTAATTTCCGTAACGCTCTGTCTACGCCCCTCTCTGGCCTCTACCTCAATAGTTCAGCGAACAGTCAGGGTAGCTACGGCTACTTCTGGTCCTCTACGTACAACAATAGTGGCAATATGTACTACCTGTCCGTCGATTCCTCGAATGTGGCTCCTCAGGATTACATTGGTCGGTACCTCGGCTTCTCAGTTCGCTGTGTCGCTAAGTAGTTCTCCGAGTTTTCCATAGAATCCCTTTGAAAAGCACTTCTCCTCGTAGGCTGGAAGTGCTTTTCGGCTTGATTGGGATCGTGGTTAAGGGATAGCTTGAGAACCTAACACGGTGACTATTTTAACTGTAGTTTATTATTGGTACATTATTTATCTATAGCAGTATATAGTATTAGATTGATGCATGGATGAGCTAAATTAATTAAGCAATATTAATGATTGGATAATATATGCCGATATAATAGCAGCATAGATAAAACACCCCAGGCTTTTTATCCTGGGGCTGTAATACGATAGTTAGAATGTCCTAATAGAGTCGAGTGGGAAGAGACGCATAATGACTGGACCGATGATACGACAGTATGGAATGGTACCGAGGCCATTACGCGAATCCCAAGAATGAGAACCTTCGCGATTATCGCCCGAGACGAAGAGCTCACCCTCGGGGACGGTGACGTCTACTTCGCCAGAAGTATAGGCCTTCGGGCCGTCGTTCTCGGAGATGCGCCACTCGTTATCATAGATGAAACCATCTGGGTGCTCTTCGTTATAGATGGTCATGATGCCATCCTTTACTACTACACGCTCACCAGGGAAGGCAATGGTGCGTTTAATAATATATTGATCGCTGACGCCGGTAGGTACGGTGCAGGTCATTGGGTTATTAACACCAGCCTCTTTATATTCGGCTGCACGATTCTCGTCTTCGTTCATAAAGACGATAACCTGGCCACGTTCTGGTACGTATTCCTGACCGAGGAAGTGTGCCCAGGAGACAGCTGCACGGTTCACGATAACGCGATCGTCGTTCTGCAGAGTGTTCTCCATGCTACTGCCGACGACGTTGTATGAACGATAGATATATGTATTAAGAAATACAGTACAAAAAACAATAACAATCACAAAACCTGCTAGACTCAAAATATCTTTAAGTATTGGGTGTTTTTGAAAAAATGTCGGCTCCATTACTCAATTATAGCACATCCAAATGACGTAAAATTATAAATCTTGGAAACGTGGTATATTTTAAGTTTAAATTAATAATTCTGTTATAATATATAGATATGGCAGATTATGTATTAGCAAGAAAATCACGCAACATTGCCTCAAGCGCAGTGCATATATTACTTAATATTCTACTTGGGATGAGCGCCGTATTAATTACGGTATTTAGTGCTAGCCCAGTACTAGGTATTCTACTGGTATTAATGTCAAAATGGCGCGTGTTTGCCGTGAGACGTAGGTATTTGCTAATTAATATTAAGTCTAACCTTGTAGATATTATTGTGGGGCTATCGGTGGTACTGCTAGCGTATTTTGCTGGGAACCAATTGATGCCAGTGGATTTTCTATTGATGGCACTCTATGTGGTGTGGCTGCTTGTTATTAAACCGATGTCCTCGGAGAGTGCTAACTTACTACAATCACTTGTGGCTGTATTCTTAGGCATATCGGCGACGACGATATTGTCTGCTAATCTTAATGCGATTGTGGCTGTGGTGCTGGCTTTTCTCGTGGGGTACGCTGCGAGCCGTCACGTGCTGGCGCAGACGGGGAATGATGATTTTACTTTGACTACGCTAGCTAGTGGGCTAGTGTTTGCTGAAGTGGCTTGGATGTGTCATACTTGGTCGATTGTATATTCCTTTGGTGAGACTGGGATTACGATTCCTCAGGCTGCGATTATTTTGACGATTTTCTCGTTTGTATATAATTACGCAAGGCAGGCAATGGTGCGATATCAGGATGATTTTAGATTTCGTGATATTGTGGGGCCGGTGATTTTTGGGATAGTACTGGTGGGTATAATCGTGATTTGGTTCAGTACTCCAGTATTTAATATATAGAAAGGAGAAAAATGGTAGAGAAAAAAGAAAAGAAAACTATAACAGAAGTCGACATGAAAGATTCTCGTGGTGATGAGATTAAAGAAACTGTAGTTCAGGATGAGACTGTCCAGGATGAGAGCGCCGAGAAATCTTCCGAGAAAAAGTCAAAATCAGACGAGTCGAAGACAAAAGAGGCCACGTCGGAGTTTACCGATAATCATAATGGCGAGAAGAAACCTGGTGCTAATCGTAATGCTCTTGCATTGACGCTGTCTGGGATTGCCGTAGTGCTTTCTGGAGCCAGTGCTGCGCTGTCTCTAGTTAATTATCAGCAAATTGCCACCCCACTAACCTTGCATGGCAGTGGCACGGATGGCAATTCGGCGAATTTTACGGAGGGATCGATTGCCGATGTGGCTGAAAGAGTATCCGAGAGCGTGGTGTCAATTGTGACTTCCACGAAGACTACGAGTCTCTTCGGTGGTTCATATACTTCGCAGGCTGCTGGGACAGGTATTATTGTGTCAGCTGATGGATATATCCTCACCAATAGACATGTAGTGGATGGCGCAAGTGAGGTGACCGTGGTGCTGGATGACGGCACTACTTATGAAGAGGTAGAAGTAGTCGTAGTGGATCCATCCAATGACGTGGCGTTTCTCAAAATTGCTGATGTAGATAATCTAAAAGCAGCGACGCTGGGAGATTCTAAGACTATATCGGTAGGGCAGCAAGTAATTGCGATTGGCAATGCGCTGGGGCAGTATCAGAATACGGTGACTTCGGGTATTGTGTCTGGTACTGGTCGCTCATTGACGGCTTCTGATAGTAATGGATCTAACTCCGAGCTGCTTAGTGATATGATTCAGACGGATGCTGCGATTAATTCTGGCAACTCTGGTGGGCCACTGGTGAATGCTGCTGGTGAAGTAATCGGTATAAATACGGCGACATCCTCTACGGCTGAGAATATGGGATTTGCGATTCCGATTTCTAGTGTGAAGGGTATGCTAGATCAATTGACTGAGTCTGGCAATGCGAAACGTGCATACCTAGGCGTCTATAGCCTCGCAATCACTCCAGCTTATGCGAAGGAATATAATCTGCCTGTGACTTCTGGGGCATATCTATATAATTCGGCTGCTTACTCTGCCATTATTAAAGGTAGCCCTGCCGAGAAGGCTGGCCTTAAGGATAAAGATATCATTACGGCTATTAACGGCGTAAAGATTGGTAACGCAGGCACACTGTCATCACTAATTGGTGAATATAAGCCTGGCGATACGATTCAACTCACGGTGATCAGGAGTGGCAAGGAAATGGCCGTCAATGTAACGCTTGGCGAATACACAAAGTAGGCTATTATAAAATACGCTATGCAAGTAGTTCCAGAGAAATCTCTGGAACTACTTGCATTTTAATAATAAGTGTGATATAATATATAGTATAAGCTATT
>JAZQJM010000051.1:0-3306 GCA_045541635.1 Candidatus Nanosyncoccus sp. | reverse complement strand
TGTAGTGGCGTTAGTAGCTGTAGTAGTCCAACCACAAGTATAGCCAGTCTTAGTGATAGTAGGAAGTGTCTTAGCTTGAGATGTCCAACCAGCAAAGTCGGAGGCCAAGCGGTCTTAGGAACACAAGACTCACTGACAACTCCTTGGCTCACAGAACGACATGGCTACGATCCGACTTATTGTAGTGGCGTTAGTAGCTGTAGTAGTCCAACCACAAGTATAGCCAGTCTTAGTGATAGTAGGAAGTGTCTTAGCTTGAGATGTCCAACCAGCATAGAGCGTTACCGCACTAGCTGTCGTATAGGTCCATTGTTTACTTGCATTAGTATAGGTGGTAGATGCTTCTAGTGCTGGAGTGGCGGCATTAGATGCGATCTTATTAGTAGCTCCAGTTTCCTTGTACCAGCCGTTGAATGTGTAAGTAGAAGTGAGTGTTGAAGTGGATGATACCGACGCACCACTCGCATTATTACTACTTGGAAGTGAGAATCCTGATACTGTGTACTTTCTTTGTGGAACAGTAATAGCAGATAGGCTTGTAGCATTGTAGTTTACAGTAGCTGATGCAGTACCGGCCGTAGTAGCACCATTACCATTTAAAACGATATTATTTCTACATACACCGTATAGCACAGTGTTTGCCGTAGGCGTCATAGATGCACCTGAAGCATAGTTCCAGGTGGTAGCAGTAGATGATGTCGCCCAACCACAAGTAGAGCCAGTCCTGGTAATAGTAGGTAGTGTTACAGCAGAGTAGCCACTTGCAGTCCAACCAGCATAGAGTGTAATTGCTCCAGCTGTAGTATAGGTCCACTGCTTACTTGCGTTCGTATAGGTGGTTGATGCTTCTAGTGCTGGAGTGGCAGTAGTACCGGCGATCTTATTAGTAGCACCCGATTCTTTATACCAGCCCTTAAAGGTGTATGTCTGGGTACTGGTTTTATCGGCAGTAGAAGAAACTGTAGCATTAGTACCAGAAGTAGTGAGGGTAAAGCCTGATACGGTGTAAGTAGAATTAGCTCTAGTTGGAACAGTAATGGTAGATAGGGCTGTAGCACCATAGTTTATGATAGCAGACGTAGAGCCAGCATTGCCGCCATTTCTATTTAGAGTGATATTAGTCCTACAGACACCATAGAGTACAGTATTTGCCGTAGGCGTCATAGACGCACCTGATGCATAGTTCCAGGTGGTAGCAGTAGATGATGTCGCCCAGCCACAAGTAGAGCCAGTCCTAGTGATAGTAGGTAGTGTCACAGCCGAGTAGCTACCAGCACTAGCTGTCCATCCCGCGTATAGCGTCACTGCACCATCATTAGTCCATTTGCTATTGGCGTCTGTATAGGAAGTAGATGCTTGTAGTGCTGGAGTCGTAGCATTAGATGCAATCTTATTCGTAGCACCACTTTCTTTATACCAACCGTTAAATGTATAAGTAGTAGTATTGGTACTATTTAATGTATTTATAGACGATACTGTTGCATTTGTTCCCGAGGTTGTCAGAGTAAATCCAGACACAGTACGGGTGCCAGTAGCATTCGCCTTGGTTGGGTTAGTGATGGTAGACAGTGTAGTAGCGTCATATGTAGCAGTTGCAGTAGTAGAGCCAAGCGTGCCACCATTACCATTTAGAGTAATAGTATATTTCTTAGCCGTACATACACCATAAAGTGTAGTATTAGCGCTAGGGGTGAATGAAGCACCAGAAGCATAAGTAATTGTCGTAGCATTAGTAGCCGTAGCAGTCCAACCACAAGTATATCCTGTCTTAGTGATAGTAGGTAGTGTCTTGGCCTGGGACGTCCAACCTGCGTATAGCGTCACCCCTCCATCATTAGTCCATTGCTTACTTGCATTGGTGTATGACGTAGAAGCCTGTAGCGCCGGAGTCGTAGCATTAGATGCAATCTTATTCGTAGCTCCAGATTCTTTATACCAGCCATTGAAGGTATAAGTGCTGGTTAGAGTAGAAGTAGATGATACCGTAGCTCCGGCAGCATTGTTAGAAGACGGAAGCGTAAAGCCAGAGATATTGTAAGCTCTAGATGGGTTAGTGATGGTAGATAGTGTAGTAGCGGCATACGTGGCGGTTGCCGACGTAGAACCAGCCGTAGTAGCGCCATTGCCATTTAGAGTAATAGTGTAGGTCTTAGCCGTCCAATTAGCTGTAAGCGTAGTCGCCCCAGCGCCAAACGTAAACACCTGCGAGCTCGCATTCGGCGTGCTCGACGTCGCATCAAACATATTTGCATAAGCCACATCCCACACCACAGGATTCGACGCCGTCGCTGCAGCACCACTTAGATAAACATGCCCAAACGTCGAGAACGTGCCGCTCGAACCACATTGATGCTTATAAATATACACTTCAAACTTCCCTGTCCCCGCCGTCGGCGTGAGCCAAGTAATCGTCCGCCCAGTACCCGTCGCATTCTGAGCATGAGCAATATCATACCCCACCGGAATTTTCGCCACAATTACATGATAAAATACCGCATTCGCATAAGAGTTAGTCGACTGCACAAACCCACCAAGCCCCGGCGTTGCCGTGCCAGCCGTCGTAATTCTAATCATCTTCGAAGCATTCAACATCGGATCATCAGAAGATTTAGCGACCGCTGCAAGTGTAACGGTTCCATTACTAGAATTATTATATACAGCCATGCTGTTATTGGAAGACGCAAACGTCTCATCATTATACTTTGGCACCCCATATTTAGTCACTGTTCCACTACCCGACTTCGTCCACCCATTGAATGTATAGCCAGTCCTCGTCGGCATCGGCAGCACCTTCAGAGTGCCATAATCCTGAGTATAGTTGGTATTAGATGTGCTTCCATTGAAACTACCACCATTTGGATTTACGGTTAATGTGTAAGACAAAACATTACACACCCCATAAAGCGTAGTATTTGCGGTAGGAGTAAATGATGCACCAGAAGCATAAGTGATTGTCGTAGCGTTAGTAGCTGTCGTAGTCCAACCACAAGTGTAACCAGTCTTAGTGATAGTAGGCAGTGTCTTAGCCTGGGAAGACCAACCAGCATAAAGCGTTACTGCGCTAGCTGTCGTATAGGTCCATTGCTTAGATGCATTCGTATAAGTAGTTGATGCTTCTAGTGCTGGAGTAGTAGTGTTCCCTGCGATCTTGTTCGTCGCACCAGATTCCTTATACCAGCCGTTAAATGTGTAAGTAGAAGTGAGTGCTGCGTTAGACGATACAGATGCTCCATCTGCATTATTAGAAGCCGGAATCGTAAATCCAGACACTGTGTACTTTCTTTGTGGGACAGTAATAGCAGATAG
>JAZQJM010000050.1:0-3555 GCA_045541635.1 Candidatus Nanosyncoccus sp. | reverse complement strand
GAGCATAATGAAAGTTGTATTAAAAAGTTCCAAAGCATAGCTAAATAGTAATTTAGTGAGGTTAAAGCAAGCCCAAGAACTTTTCTTTGAATTTTAAGAAAATTTTACAGCGAGACCCCCATTCGGCGTGAGACGTAAAATTTTCTGTTAAGAAATTCAAAGAAAAGTTCCTGGCGCGAAGCGTAAGCAGCTCACTAAATTACTATTTGCTATACACCATTTACATTCTGAAAAATTCAAGTCCCTATTCCAAAATTTTGAGTCCAAGCTCTCCTAAATCCCTATCCTGAAAAAATATTTCAATACCACAGTATCTAAACATTATGTAGCTTCCGAAATGCGATGAATATTCTCCCAAAGAAAAGTTTACCAATGAAAAAGGCACCCATGACAGGGTGCCTTTTAGGAAGATAGCTATCATTATGTTAATAACTTAGTTTATAATGACTCTAGTCGACCAATGCCGAACTTCCTTAAGTTCAGCTCAGTTCCATAACTAAGTTAGAATAATCTAAGTCAGACCATTCAGGTTTATAACCTATGGTTATATATACACGCCATTAATATAGGCGCTGGATTAACGAGTTACAAACTAGGTTTACGAGTTGCAAGTTAGGTTAACGAGTTACAAACCAATTTTACGAGTTACCAACTAAGTTTACGGGTTATGAGTTACAATTGAGTTAATAAGTTACCAATGTTATTAGTTACATTTTAACGCGTTAATTGTTACCGAGTTTATACTGTTTTTCTAGAAAGTTGATCAAATGTTACCTAAGTGATGTTTTATTTCACATTCCACGATACGCCTTCATTATTCCACCCTGCTGCTACGAGAGAATCTCTTTCACTGCTACTTAAAGTCCAGTGATGCAGTCCACTATTCGGATTATAAAGTCTATATGTCGGTGTCCCTTGTCCTGAATTCGCTGAGTACACGTAGAAAGCTACGCCTTCAAAGCTCCAGCCAAGGTTTTTCAACCATACTGCTTCATTCCGATTTCTGGTAAAATGATGTAGGCCACTATTAGGATTGTAAACACGATATACCGGACAAGCTCCCTTATCTGTCGCCGAGATCGCTTCAAACGCTGCGTAGCCTTCGAAGTCCCATCCAGCATCTAACAAGGAGTCCAGTTCGTTCTTATCCCTCAAGTAAAAATGTTCACCACTATTAGGATTATAAACACGGTAAATTGATCCTTCTTCAATTGACTCTGCACTGATCCTAATCGAACCAAAGTTATCATCGTTTAAGAAGTAATCACCATCTTTGTTAACAGTTACATTCTCCGGTAAATCTTTCTCTGCCGGCTTATTGTCTGTATTAGACTTTCCATCTGTGTCAGATTTGCTATCGGAGTCAGTTTTACCATCAGTGTCAGACTTTCCGTCGGAATCTGATTTTCCATCGGAATCCGGCTTCTTGTCACTATCGGGTTTCTGATCAGGTTTCGGCTTTTGCTCTGGCTGAGGCTGAGGTTTCTCGTTACCATCACTAACAGTTTTCCATTTCGCCGTCAGAGTTACATCCTGTGCGATTAGATCATTTACGGCCGCCAGTCCACCATTCGCATAATACCAGCCATTCAGCGTGTATCCATTACGAGTTGTAAATGGTAGCATCGTCAGTCTGCTAGTAACAATCGAGTCTACTCCAGTACCACCTGCTGCATCGAAAAATACAGTATGAGCACCATTAGCATAGCCTAATCCGAAAGTTGAGAAATATTTTGAATAAATATGCACAGTGTCGCCATCAATCCAAAATGTTCCATCAATCGCCGTACTCGGACGCGCATTGAGTTTCTTGAAAGTCGTGTATGTCTTCGCATTACCATTAGTGTGTTCACGAATTATTGCCACAAGACTATTTACTCCAGCAGACGGCCGATACGGGATATCGAGCACTATCGGAAGTTCCGAGATCGGTGTCGCTTCCGAATTCTTTATTGCAGTGGTTACGAGCTTCGTAATCTCGATATCGATATATTTCTTCTGAATCACATAACCAGTGCCAGCCAGCTCCTCATCGATTTTGTCCTCAATGGGCTCACCAGCATGCTGCATTCCAGTAGTATCTTCATCGACATCAAGCACCGTAAGTGCAGTCTCACCACTATTCACAGTTCCATCTACGATAGTCTTAAGTGCATTACCTACAGAACTATCAATTACATTGGCGCTCTCATTGCTAAACGAAATTGCAGTCTCACCAACCTTCGCTTTCTCCCAATTTGCTTCCAGATTGTACGTTACATCTTCATCAATATTAGAAGTTAATCGAAAACTTGTGATTCTATCAGCATTCCATCCAGCGAACAATTCGCCATCTTTTCTAGGTGTCGGCAAAACAACGATTTCTGAAAAATCATCACCATTATACATCTGGATAGTTTTGTCGTACGTCGTGCCATCAACTACGAAATTCTCCATAGCTTCCTCACTGGCCACGTCAAATATACCACCGTTAAGAGTAAAATTCACCGTAATCGAATGAATATCCGTAAAGCACGCCTGATAAACTGTATCCTGAGTCGTGTTTTCGATTAGCGTTATCGCATCGATTTCATTCCAACCCACGAATATTTTATGATCAGCCTGTGCTTCTGGCAGTTCAAACGCTTCCGTTTCAATTGTTACTTCCTTCACGTAGGTATTACCAGATGCATCCCCTGCGTCAATTACGAAACCAAGCTCCGTAAAATCCTCAAGGTTAGAGACGTTCTTCATATTAGTCAGAATAATCTGATAATCAATGATTTGCCAAGTCGCAGTTAAGATAACATGGTTATCAACTACTACGTCATTAAGCTCATCAATAGTTACAACAAAAGTTTTCTTACCAGGTACAAAATCATTATCATGAAGCACATAGTCCTCATCATCTGATTTTACCACCCAGCCAATAAACACATACCCTGTCCTAGACGGACTGTTAATTACTAAGGTATCAGGGACATCGATATTACCAGTAATATAATATGACGGATTATTGCCTTGCGACAAACTACCACCAGCCATATCATACTCCACCTCAACCGATGCCATCCAGCCTGCTGTAAGTGTAATCACTTCTCCAGGAATTAGATTAGTTAGTTCAATAGCAGTGGCTCCTTCTGGGACAGTGACGTTAATCACTCTATCTTCTGCATTAGTTCTTGCGACAGTCCATTCTACCAGCGTCTTCCCAGTTTGCACCGGAATAATTGTAGTGTAAAATTGATTCATCAGCATGTCCTCAGTAATTTCCTCACTGTATGGATTTTCACTATCATAAACTATATCGTTTATTGTATAGTTGCCACCACCCAGATTATAGTTTACTGTATACTTTGCAGAAAATGCAGCCGTTAATGTAATATTGTTGCCAATAGTTCCTTCTTCTAACACATAGTTAGTCGTAGGAGAAGCTACATTATTACCAGTGTACCATCCCTTGAATAAGAAGTTATCTTTGGAGATATTTGGGATTACCAAATTATCTTCAATTGTTGCTTCTTTTGTAGCTTTTGTGGGTTCATCTGTGTCGTCTAATGTCCAACCAGCTTCAGT
>JAZQJM010000049.1:0-3650 GCA_045541635.1 Candidatus Nanosyncoccus sp. | reverse complement strand
GATGTGGTCTTCAGAGCAAGACCACCAGTCTCACCAGCTGTTAGATTATCTACATCTAGCTTCTCTCTCTGGACGGAGGTGACTTCTGCCTCACCAAGCTGGTCTTTGCCACGCATAATCTTGGCCAGGAAACCTGTCCTAACATCACCTCTTAAGACTTCCCCACCAGCAATGATAGAAGTCTTCTCGGTACGGAAGACACCGAGGACTTTCATCTCGCCTTTCTCTTCTTCGATGATTTCGGCGTCGAGGAGATTTTCCATCTCGTGCTTTGCATCATCTAGTAACTCATAAATAACTCGATAAGTACGGATTGGCACGCCGTCACGTGCTGCCATCTTGGAGATATTGATTGGAACAGATACGTTAAATCCATAGATAACAGTATTACCACCAGCTGCCATATAGACGTCATTTTCACTAATATCACCGACGCCACTGCTGACAATATTAAGGGTAATCTCGCCGTGAGTATCGATCATCTTAAGGCTATCCACTACAGAGGTAACTGAGCCTAGCACGTCGCCTTTTACAATTACATTGAATACCTTAGAATTGTCGGCGACATTCATCATGCGAAGAAGATCAGTACTGGTGACATTGGCGCTGGCTGATTCATTAGCGATAGCCTGAGCGTTGAGGAGGGCCATTTTGCGAGCAGTCTTCTCGTCAGAGACTTCTACGAAACGATCACCGAAGTTAGGCAATTCCTTGAAGCCTGTAACTGTAACAGGGGTGGATGGGGTAGCTTTACCCTTAGGCTTACCCTTCCAGTCGAGCATGGTGCGAATTTTGCCATAAGTGGAGCCTGCCACGATGAAGTCGCCAGTCTTAAGCTCGCCACCAGTAACCAAGAGATTCACTACAGAGCCACGACCAGTCTCCATATGAGACTCAATTACGAGACCTTCGGCTGGAATATCAATGTCAGCTTTCAGCTCTTCAATATCAGCTGTAAGCAAAATCATATCAAGAAGCTCTTCGAGGTTCTGATTCATCTTAGCTGAGATAGGTACCATAGTAATATCACCACCCCATTCCTCTGGCTGGAGGCCGTGCTGAGAAAGGTCGGCTTTCGTACGATCGATGTCGGCCCCTTCCCTATCAATCTTATTGATAGCTACAATAATCTTGGCATTGGCTGATTTTGCAAAATTGATGGCTTCTACAGTCTGTGGCTTCACGCCATCATCGGCTGCGACGACGATTACTACGATATCAGTAAGTAATGCACCATGCTGACGAATCGCTGCAAAAGCTTCGTGGCCTGGAGTATCGAGAAAAGTAATGATACGATCATTATGTTTAAGCTGATAGGCCGAAATATGCTGAGTAATACCACCCGCTTCGCCCTCAACGGTCTTCTTGTTAAGCAAAGTGTCGAGCAAAGTAGTCTTACCGTGGTCGACATGCCCCATGACTGCCACTACTGGTGGACGAACAACAGCCTTATCAGATAATTCACGATGATAATCGCTAGTCTTAGTGGAAGTGTTCTTCTTCTCTAGCTTAACGTTCTCAAGACCTAACTCGTCCACGATAATCTGGGCCGTCTCAAAATCAAGGCGCTGATTAATAGTAGCGACGATGCCATTCTTAAAGAGGGTGCCGATTAAATCTGTAACAGAAAGGCCTAGGGCATTGGCTAGCTCATCAACTGTAATAGAACCTGCAACCAGGATAGTTTTTTCTTCCATTTCGCTCCTTTCTGTTTGTAATAAAAATATTGGCGTAATTATCCTACCCACTTACATTAGTAACGCCACTATGGATAAAATAAATAAAATCTATATTAATTTTATCACATTTTAGAAAAATATGCTATAATAGAGTTACGTGCACCACTAATAGGGAGAAGTCGTGAGCTTCCTTGTGGTTAGGGTCCAGTCTAACTGTGTAGCCGAATGCGTGGTAAATTATAGCATATTCCCGGGTAGCTCAATGGTGGAGCAAGAAGCTGTTAACTTCGAGGTTGCTGGTTCGAGTCCAGTCCCGGGAGCCAAAATTTGACGCTAGAATCGCCTATCTCGGCGATTTTTTGCTTTCGCTCGTCGATGAGACGCGCTTCAAGCAAAGAAATCACCAATCTAGGCGATTTTAGCTATCAAATTTTTGGAGCCACAAGATGTAGTCGCACTTCGCACGAAGAAAACACCAATCTGGCGCCTTTTAATCTTGAATAAATCTGCTTGTGGGACTGGACTTTTCTTGCCTTGCTCGCCGAGAGGCGAGCTTCAAGCAAAGAAATCGCCAATCTAGGCGATTCTAGCTGTCAAATTTTATGGGATCGCGAGGGGCTGGGCGAGAACCAGCAAAGCTGGTTCGGATGCCGTAGGAGGTGAGTGAGAAAGAAGAGCTTGCTTTTCTTTCTCCGAGACGACGCCCGGCATCTAGCTTTTGCGTTAGCAAAAGCTAGCGTCCAGTCCCGAGGGCCCTGATATTTTCTGATTGTTTGGCCGCTCGTTTAAAAGCATGTTCAACGGTAACGCGACTTGGTGAAAAACACCACTGTGTCATTTTCGTGTTTTTCTAGGCTGACGCCATTTGGTGTGATTTTCCCGATTTTCATTCCTCTATTGCATTTTTCAACATTGTTTGATATAATATAAGCATATTCGGCACCTAGCCGCACACACCCCAACCGAAAGGTTGGGGCAAATTTTTTATTCAAGTGGTGTTTCAAAATCAAAGTGATAGAGGTTATCAAACCCTTTGCAGATGGCTTTAAAGTCGGCTCTGGAAATTTGTCCAATTACATTACCATAAAGCCTAGACACGCTCATCACTCTAATCTGTGCGAGTGCCGCATAACTCATTTTGCCTTGAAATTCAAACGGCACATACCACGAGCCTGTATGCTCCCTTGTGGTTAGTGGTATTCCTAGAAAACCAAACTTACTCAACTTTTTATACACCAATACTGGACGACTAAAACGTCCACTTTTGCCGTTTATCTCCACGCCGACATTTTCACCAACAGCCACCCACCGACCTTCACCATCAGTTATCCTCGGAATCTTTACGATTTCAATATTGTGCTTGGCCTCTTTAACAGGAAACCATGTCTCTTAAGAGTGGACAGGTATAACTTCATACGTAGATGTTGCGGTATCTATATAAAACGTCTTCCACTCTCGGTATATACCGTCAACAAAAGATGTCTTTAGCCTTCGTCCATCGTTGGTTATCATTTCAACTCCACCAAGAGATATACCGTCAGTAGTCAACCTACCCATTTTTAGTTCGCCTTCTTGTATAGGTGAGGCACCTCTACCTGCAACCTCACGCTTGAGTAATTGAACTTCACTTCCAGCCTTTAAGCCGAGCGATTCGTTTAGGGCCTTCAGCATCTCCGTATTATTGCCCTCAATTTTTTTGGCCTGATCTCGTGCTTTTTCAACTCTATATACTCGCCCATCAACATCTGTGAATCTCACCTCGTTATTTACACCTCTTTGCTCATTGCCGTTTACATCTTTTCTTGCAACGGCGTGCGGGATTACAGATACTTTTTCTATCCCACCAGAAACGGAGATAATTCTGCCAGGATTCATTGGGTCATTTGTTCTTTGTAACTGCAACGGCTCTCCAAACGTAGCAGTTTTACTCAAATACCCATCTATCATATCCCAAGTCGGATCGTAGCCATG
>JAZQJM010000048.1:0-14429 GCA_045541635.1 Candidatus Nanosyncoccus sp. | reverse complement strand
TTGCTTTTCTATTGATTTACCTTTACAATATGACATATAGGTAGGTTTCCTTTCTTTAGTTTTAGTAGTATTCAACTAAGTATAGAGCCTACCTATTTTTGTTGCAAAGGTATTGGACCTTAACGCGAGTATTGACTTTTTGGCGTAAGTGTGCTATAATGGGGGTATATACTATTTAACGAAACACCTCTGGGAGATTTCCTGTAGATGCGCGAGGCATCTCTATATATTCCAGAGAGAAGGGAAAGGAAATCATATATGGCAGTGAATGCTGATATGAAAGCTCTGCTCGAGACTGGTGCTCATTTTGGGCACAAGACGAGCCGTTGGCACCCAAAGATGGCGCCTTATATCCACTCTAAGCGTGGAGATGCACACATTATTAACTTAGAGAAGACCGTCGAGGCTTTTGACGAGGCTCTACCAAAAATCACCGAGATCGCCAAGAACGGCAAGAAGGTACTCTTCGTCGGCACCAAGAAGCAGATGAAAGATATCGTACGTGAAGCTGCCGAGTCTGTAGAGATGCCATACGTTGTAGAGCGCTGGGTAGGTGGTACACTTACTAATGTTGAAACAGTTAATCGCCAGATTAAGAAACTGAAAGACCTCGAGCGTCGCATGGCTTCTGGTGAGCTAGAAAATCGTTATTCTAAGCTAGAAGTTCAGAGATTCCAGGAGGAAATCGACCTCTTAAACGAGCGTTATGGTGGTATTAAGGAAATGACAGAGCAGCCAGCAGCTGTAATCATCATTGATGCAATTGAGGATAAGAATGCCATCAAGGAAGCTAACGGCTTAAATATCCCAGTATTTGCTTTGACTGACACCAATGTCAATCCTACAAATATCGATTATGTAATCCCAATGAACGACGACGCGATTAAGGCAACTAAGCTTGCGCTTGACTACTTCGTAGCTGCTATCAAGGAAGGCAAGAAATAGTTTTTCTTTATACATTGGGGGTGGGCAACATTAAATAAGGAGATAAAAATGGCTGAAATTTCAGTAGAACAAATCAAAAAATTAAAAGAACTCTCTGGCGCAGGTTTGACTGACGCTAAGAAGGCTCTTGTGGAAGCTGACGGTGATTTCGATAAGGCACTTGAGGCTATGCGCAAAAAAGGCCTCACTAAGGCTGAGAAACGTGGCGATCGTGAGACTCGCGAAGGCCTAGTGGATTCTTATATCCATGATGGACGTCTAGGCGCTATCGTCGAGGTCAACTGCGAGACTTCTTTCGTAGCAAAGACTGACGAATTTAAGACTTTAGCACACCAGATTGCAATGCAGGTAGCATCAATGGCACCACTTTACGTATCCGAAGAAGACATTCCAGAAGAGGTACGCGCTGCCAAGATTAAGGAACTCGAGGAGAACTTCAAGGGCCCAGAGAACATGAAAGAACAGATTCTTGCTGGCCAAGTAAAGAAAGCTTTCTCCGATAAGGTACTTATGAATCAACCATACATTCTTGATGATTCTAAGACTGTAGAACAGTTCATTAAGGAAGCCATCGCTAAGACTGGCGAGAATATTACCGTACGACAGTTCAAGCGTATCGAGCTCGGCGTTACTGAATAATCAAGGGCTCACCACGAGAATCGAAACGAGTGTAAATCTCGTTTCGATTTTTGTTTACACTAGAATATGTGTTATAATTAAGGTGTTAAATAAGGAGTTATCATGTTTGACGTAAGTGAAGATCGTAAGAAAATGGACGATATTATTGCTAAGTTCAAGGACGAAATGAAGAAAGTTAGGACTGGGCGTGCTCATCCAGACATGATTTCTGGGATAAAAGTAGAAGTCTACGGGCAGTTCATGCCACTGAATCAAGTAGCAAACATTACTGCAAGTGATGCCACCCTACTCGTTATTACACCTTTTGATCCTGCCAATATAGCTGCAATCTCTACTGCAATCAGAGCAGATCAAGCACTCGGACTTAATCCTGCCGATGACGGGCGTGTAATCAGGGTACCGATTCCACCACTTACCGAAGAGCGTCGTAAGGAGATCGTCAAAAATGCTTCCACTAAGGTAGAGAATGCCAAGGTAGCAATCCGTAATGTACGCGAAGATGCACGCAAAGCCATCAAGATCGCCGAAGAGATGAGTGAGGACGTTAAAAAGCGCGCCGAGAAGGAAATTGACGACATTACTAAAGAATTTTCAGATAAAGTCGACGCTGAGTTCAAGGCAAAGTCTGAAGAGATAATGAAGCTCTAAGGAATATTATGCATTTAGGAATAATTGCCGACGGCAACCGTAGATGGGCAAAAGAAAACGGCCTAGCTAAAATCGAAGGACATAAGAAAGGCCTTGAGACTATTGAGATGTTAGTAGGTGCCGCCATGCAGGCCGGGATTGAATACCTGACTTTTTATGTTTTCAGTACGGAGAACTGGGGAAGAGAAGAAGCTGAGGTTAATTACATAATGAAATTAGCCGAGACCAGAATCCTCAAGATGGCCAAGAAAATGGCCGAGCATAACGCTAAACTATTAATCCTTGGCACTAAAGGCCAGGTAAATCCTAAGCTTACTTCACTTGGCGAGGAAGCAGAGAGAATTACAGAGCACTGCGATGGGATAACTGTATGCTTTTGTTTCAACTATGGTGGAGAACAAGAAATTGCCGATGCTGCTAATGCCGTAGTTCGCAAGGGTGAGCAAATTACACCAGAATCAATCAGGGCCAATCTTTACCATCCGGAAGTTCCCGATATTGACATGGTAGTACGTACCAGTGGTGAAGAGAGGATTAGTGGGTTTATGCTCTGGCGAGTAGCTTACTCTGAGTTTTATTTCATGGATAAATATTTCCCAGAGATGGAGCCAGAAGACATTAAAACAATCTTAAAAGAATACGAAAAACGTAACCGTAGATTCGGTAAGTAGTGCTATAATATAATATATGGATATATTTGTAGGGGTAATTGTCGGACTAATTGTTTTAATGGTCCTTGTTGTTGCGCATGAATTTGGACATTTCTTGGCTGCACGTAGGAATGGCGTAAGGGTACTAGAATTTGGGATAGGATTTCCACCGAAAGCCATGGCTTGGAAATACAACGCCAAGCAACGCAAATGGATTAGAATACCAAGGTCAGAATGGAATAAAAATTCCATTACAAAGACTGTTGGTGTTACTAAGAATGAACAAGCCACATCCAGTGACACCTCTAAGGACAACCATAAGTTAATCGAGGATGGGCTAATCTTTAGCATTAACTGGTTACCGATTGGGGGATTCTGTCAGATGGATGGCGAATCTGCCGAAGATACGCGCAAAGGAACTTTCGGACACGCTAGTTTCCTCGCGAAAACGAAGATTTTATTCGCTGGCGTAGCGATGAATT
The DNA here is from genome assembly GCA_045541635.1 of Candidatus Nanosyncoccus sp. Lineage (GTDB taxonomy): Bacteria > Patescibacteriota > Saccharimonadia > Saccharimonadales > Saccharimonadaceae > Nanosyncoccus. The sequence continues at coordinate 11,065 of JAZQJM010000048.1, read as the reverse complement.
GGCTGGTCGCCATCATCATCCTAACAATTCTGGCTTGGACTGGAATGCCTCAGTTCCTAGAGAATCAATTCACAATAGATGCCGATACTCGCACGAGACTTGCACCCGTAGAAGTGGTATCCGTGCTGGAGGGATCGCCTGCAGAGAAAGCTGGCTTCCAGGCTGGGGACAAGATCATCGCCGTAAATGGCGGCACCGTAGAATGGTCCAGCCAGATTAAGGAATACAATAGCGCTCACGCTGGAGAAGAAGTCTCTTATCTTGTTTCTGATAGCTGTGAAGAATTATATACTTGCGATAAGGAAAATAGCGTCAGGGAACTCAAGGTCAAACTCAATCCAGAAGACTCCGAATATTTGCTCGGTGTATCTATGGAATCGTCCCAGAGTCTCTCGTATTCCACCTGGTCGGCACCATTAGTGGGCATCGGGCTCTCGGCACAGATGACTGGCGAAACTTACAAAGGATTAGGTGAGATGCTTTGGAATTTGATTTCTGGTGTAGGTGCGCAGTTCAGCTTCGATGGTGAAGTAAGAGAGAGTGGTAGAGAATCAATCTCCACCGTGGGAGACTCCGTGTCGGGGCCAGTCGGCATCGTGGGTGTATTATTCCCATCCTTTACGGCTGCTGGGCCGACCAACTTAGCCTTTCTTGCTGCGCTAATCTCCATATCCCTAGCCTGTATGAATGTATTACCTATTCCGGCGCTTGATGGTGGCAGATGGCTACTTATTGCAATTTACAAATTGCGCCATAAGAAACTTACCAAAGCCACCGAGGAGAAGATAGTTGCTAGAGCATTCATGATCTTATTAGCACTCTTGGCTGTCGTGACAATACTAGATATCTCAAGGTTCTTTAGATGATAAATAGAACAAGTGGACAGAAGATTCTATTAATCGTATTCTTAATTGCATGGACTTTTGCAGCCTTCATTGTGTCACAGCTCCTGGTGGGCTACATTGCACTCTGGATACTAGGCAGAGATGCTGTGTCGCAGCCAATTACGATAGCTGTTATGTCTGTAATATCGTATGTTATTACACTTATCTTAGTGCTATTTGTACCTAACAAAATTGTCGGCAAATGGAATAGGGAAGAAATCGGACTCCAAGGCACCCCGACATGGACCGATATAGGGCTATCTGTGGTAGGTTTCATCGTAGCGACCTTAATAGGCACGCTCCTAGCCTGGATATTCAGTTCACTTTTCCCTTGGTTTAATGTCGAGGAGGCACAAGACCTTGGTTTTACACCGTATATGACTTCCGTTGAACGGGCGTTTTCTTTCATCTTGCTCGTAATAATCGCGCCAATCGTAGAGGAGCTAGTCTTCCGAGGATGGTTTTATGGTGAAATTCGCAATGAATTATCTGCGCCACTCTCAATATTAATTACTTCTGTATTATTCGGAGTAGCACACTTGCAATGGAATGTGGGGGTAAATGTCTTCGCGCTTTCTTTAGTACTCTGTTCGCTACGAGAAATCACTGGCACAATATATTCTGGTATCCTAGTACACATGATCAAAAATGGCGTAGCGTTCTACTTTCTCTACGTTATAGGATTCATGTAGGTCGTCACCAAGCCCAGCATTAATCTTATCGACAGCAAAATACCACTGCAACGGCAGTGGTATTATTATATATGCAATTTTACTTAATTTCGATAATCTTCACTTTACGATCATTGAATTCTACAGTCTCACCAGCTTTGTGGCCCATGATAGCCTTGCCGATTGGTGATTCGTTAGAAATCTTGCCAGCAAGTGGATCTGCCTCGGTAGGGCCTACTACGGTATATTCTACCTTATTGCCAGCCAAATCGAGCTTCACAGTACACCCTAAGGAGACTGAATCTTTCCTGCCCGCACGAATCACCTTAGCATTCTTCAAAATCTCTTGAATCTCAAGAATACGACTCTCGGCTAGCTTCTGCTCATTACGAGCCGAGCTATATTCTTCATTCTCTGACAAATCGCCAAAAGAACGTGCAGTAGCGATGCGCTCAGCAATAGCTGGACGCTCCTTAATAAGCTCGTCTAATTCCTTTTCTAATTCCTTCTTACCCTCAGCAGTCAGGCTGATATTCTTTTTAATCATAAGTATAACTCCAACTTAATCTTTAATAAGTTTATAGTAATTTTATTTAATAGTCAAGTATTACTTTTAAAAATTAAGCTCCTCTAATTTAACCAGTCGAGACTCACCAGTCTTGCGGCTAACCACCTCAGCAGAGCCAGAGGCTAAAGTCTTGTCAGAAATAACGAGACGATATGGAATGCCCATTAGTTCGGCATCGGCAAATTTCTCACCAGGACGCAGAGAGCGATCGTCATAAAGAATCTTGTCAGGATTCGCCTCATAGATAGCGTTAGCCTTATTAATAGCTTCGTCGCCGATAGCAATCATATGATAACGAAATGGCGCAACTGATTCTGGCCAGACGAGACCCTTATCGTCAGCATATTTCTCGGCGATTACACCCATTACGCGAGAGACACCAATACCGTAGCAGCCCATATAGACGGTCTGCTTAGAATTAGCTTCGTCGGTGTAGCTAAGACCGAGAGGCTCAGAATATTTAAATTTAAGTTTGAAGATGTTACCTACTTCTGCACCATTGTCTTCCGTAAAATCTTCGCGTTTCACGCCGAGATCATTTAGTACTTCATCGTCAAAAACCTCTTTATTAAGCACGACAGATTTATCCTGATTATAATAAATCGTATCTTCACCAACTGGGAGAATCGTCTGGTATTCGTGGGAATATTTTGAGAAAATACCACCCGAAGCAAAAGTCTCAAAGGTAGAATCACCAAGCCCCAAGCGCTCAAAAATCTTCTCATAGGCACTTTCTACCTTAGCATAGAAATCATTAAGATCCTCTTCTGAAGTGTGAAAGCTATAGAGATCTTTCATTAGAAATTCGCGACCACGCATAATGCCAGATTTAGCACGGAGTTCGTTACGGAATTTAGTCTGGAATTGATAGACATAGACCGGCAAATCCTTGTAGCTAGATACGTAAGTCTTCATTAAGCTAGTAATCGGCTCTTCGTGGGTAGGAGCAAGACCTAGTACACCACCACTGCTGAGCTCAGTCTTGAACCAGATATCTACCTCTTGATCGCTAAAGCGCCCTGTCTCCTCCCATGGCTCTGGATTCTGTAAAGCAGACATAAGAACTTCTTCGCAGCCGATTTTATTAAGTTCGTCCCTAATGATATTCTTGATATTCTCTAATACGCGAAGCCCTAGTGGCAAATAGTCATAGACGCCAGCGATTTCCTTATGAACATAGCCGGCACGAGTCAAAAGTGAACCATTCTTAGCGATCTCATCCTTAGGCGCAGCGCGTAAAGTCTTAATAAAAGTCTTAGATAATCTCATGGGGTAATTATACCATATTTATCAGGGATGTGATATAATATTCCTATGTTACTCGAAGATTATCGTAATGAAAGGCTGAAGAAGCTAGAAGAGCTTCGTGCTCGTAATATTGATCCGTATCCAGCGAGGAGCCATCGTAACACTAAGATTATTGACATCTTGAATCATTTTGACGAGAAAAATGGCCAGGAGGTCTGCGTGGCTGGGCGTATTACAGCAATTAGGTCATTTGGCAAGTTGGTCTTTCTTAAGGTGCGTGATTATAGTGGAGAAGTGCAAATCTTCATGCGCGTAGTACCAGAAGAGACTCCGGCAGATATGTTGGGGGCTCGAGATGTAAAGCTACTCGATACCGGCGACTTTATTGAGGCACGTGGGACAGTTGATAAGACTCAGACTGGCGAAATATCAGTGTTTTCTAATTTTGTAAGAATTTTAACTAAATCCCTCAGACCGATGCCAGAAGTCTTCACTAATAAGGAAGAACGCTATCGTAGACGCTATGTAGATATGAATGTGAACCCAGAAGTGCGCGAAAGACTAGTGCGTAGGTCTCGTTTCTGGCAGGCAACGCGTGATTTTATGAATTCACACGGTTTTATTGAAGTAAACATTCCGGTGCTGGAGCATACTACTGGTGGGGCCGATGCGACGCCTTTCGTTACACATATGAATGCACTAGACGAAGATTTCTACTTGAGGATATCACATGAGCTACCTCTGAAGAGACTCCTTGGTGGTGGATTCGAGAAAGTTTATGATATTGGACCGAGATTTCGCAATGAAGGCGTAGATGATGAACATTTGCCAGAGCACATTGCATTTGAAGCATATGCTGCCTACCAAGATTACGAAGACGGGATGAAATTTTACGAAGAAATGATGAAATACGTCTGCCGTGAGACATGGGGTACGCTGAAGTTCCACGTTGGTGGGTTCGACATTGATCTAGACTGCGAATGGCCTAGAATAAAATACGCTGATTTACTACGAGATAAATACGGTGTAGATGTGTTTAATCCCGATCGCGAGCAGCTAATAAAAATCCTAAAAGATAATGGCGTAGAAACCAATTACAATGTGAGCGAAGCTAGACTAATAGATCATGTATGGAAATTGATTCGTAAGACTTCTGCTGGCCCATACTGGGTAATAGAAGAACCTTTGTCATTGTCGCCACTAGCTAAGAAATCGAGTGAAAATCCACTAGTGACAGAGAGGTTTCATCCTATAATCGCTGGGACTGAGATGGGGAATGGGTTTTCCGAACTTAACGACCCACTAGATCAGCTCGAGCGTTTCAAAGAACAGCAAGCAGCGCGCGACGCTGGCGATGAAGAAGCACAGATGCTCGATATGGATTTCGTGGAGATGCTAGAGTATGGTATGCCTCCGGCCTGTGGATGGGGTAACAGCGAGCGTAATTTCTGGTTACTTGAGGGTGTGGCTGGCAGGGAAGCTGTACCTTTCCCAACGATGAGAAATATAGAATAGTATATAATATATTCATATGCCTGAGTTTAAACTAAAATCAAAATTCGCGCCAACTGGAGATCAGCCACAAGCGATAAAGCAGCTTACTGATGGATTAAAGCGTGGAATAAAAGAGCAGACTTTGCTCGGCGTAACTGGTTCTGGTAAGACTTTCACTATGGCGAATATCATCCAGAACATACAGAAGCCGACTTTGATTTTGGCACACAATAAGACTCTGGCTGCGCAGCTTTTCTCTGAGTTTCGAGAGTTTTTCCCTGAAAATGAGGTGCATTATTTTGTATCATACTTCGATTATTATCAGCCTGAAGCGTATATTGCGTCATCCGATACATACATTGAGAAAGATTCAGCCATTAATGACGAGATTGATAGGCTGCGCCACAGTGCTACTGAAGCGCTACTGACTCGTCGCGATACAATCGTAATATCATCCGTGTCTTGTATTTATGGTATCGGTGCACCAGAACATTATCTCGAGATGTCACTACCACTCTGGCTGAAAGATGGCAAGTGGGTAAATAGCGAAGGCAATACTAAGGGACTGTCGCAACTAGAGTTTATTCGAACACTGGTAGGGATGCAGTATCATCGCAACGACTTAGCGTTTGAGCGTGGTAATTTTCGCGTAATGGGAGATACACTGGATTTATTCCCAGCAAATGGTGAATATGCCTATCGATTCGAGTTTGGTTTTGATGAGTTAGAGGGGATTAAGATTGTCGACCCACTAACGTTCGAAATGCGCGAGAAGCCTGACCATGTTCATATTTTTCCAAACACCCACTATGCTACACCAATGGACCAGCTAGAGCGTGCACTCAAGACAATTCGGGCTGAATTTGACGCACGAATGGCATATTTTAAGGAGCATGACAAATTCCTCGAAGCTGAAAGATTATCGCAACGAACGAAGTATGACCTAGAAATGCTAAAAGAAACTGGTTTCGTAAAGGGAATCGAGAACTATTCTAGACATCTGGACGGCAGGAAGCCCGGGCAGCCACCTGCCACATTACTTGATTTTTTCCCAGATGATTTTCTGTTGATTGTGGATGAGAGTCATATGACTTTGCCACAAGTACGTGGTATGTATAATGGTGATCATGCACGCAAATTAAACCTAGTAGAGTATGGTTTTCGCCTACCTAGTGCGCTGGATAATCGCCCACTGACATATGGCGAGTTTCAAAAACATATTAATCAGGCAATATATGTATCAGCTACTCCTGGAGAATACGAACTCGAAAATTCACCAAAACCAGCCGAGCAAGTAATTCGTCCGACCGGCCTGCTTGATCCAGAGATTGAAGTGCGTGGAAGCGAAGGACAGATAGATGATCTAATGGAGGAGATTGACAAGCGCATCGCGAAAGGACAGCGCACCTTGATTACAACGCTAACTAAGCGCATGGCTGAAGATTTAACTGACCACCTCAAGGAGCATGGCGTAAAGATCGCTTATATTCATTCCGATATCGACACACTCGAGCGTGGGGATATTTTGCGTGATTTGCGCGAAGGAGTATATGACGTACTAGTAGGAATTAATCTACTACGCGAGGGGCTAGACCTACCTGAAGTGTCGCTAGTGGCAATTCTAGATGCTGATAAGGAAGGGTTCCTGCGCTCAGAGTCAGCATTAATTCAAACGATCGGTAGGGCAGCTCGCCACGAGGAGGGCAAAGTGATTATGTATGCTGATTTTATCACCGAGAGTATGGAGAAGGCCATCACCGAGACTAATCGTAGGCGTGAGATTCAGCAGGCATACAATAAGGAGCACAACATTACTCCTACATCAATCAAGAAGGAAATATCTGCAGGACTGAGAGCCATCATACCAGAGAAAGAAGTCGAAAATAAGCTCGACATCAAACGTATCCCGAAGGACGAGTTGCCTAATCTCATCAAACAGCTATCTTCTGAAATGCAATTAGCCGCTGCTAACCTTGAATTCGAGAGAGCTGCACTGCTAAGGGATGAAGTTAATAAAATAAAAGAATATCTTGGTGAATTATAATTGATGGCATAGCGCTGCAATTCAAGAAAATTGAGAAATAACTTGATAATTAATATTACGGATGTGATATAATATAAGCATGAGTGGAGTGGGCATAGAAAATACCGAAAAAATCAAACGTAGAATTAGGGCATGTGATTATCTATGTGTCGCGCAGCTATTCTTAAGCGATAATTTTCTATTAGAAAGACCACTTGGTTTTGATGATATTAAGCCAAGATTACTAGGGCACTGGGGCACTTGTCATGGCATCAATGTGGCCTATGCGAACTTGCACGCTTTTTATAAGAACGATAGAAACTTTTCTTTCGTACTGGGTCCTGGTCATGGCTTCCCGGCTTTGCAGGCAAATCTATTCATCGATGGGGCATTGGCGAAGATTGATGCGCATGCACACGCGAACTTAGATGGGCTTAATTATATTTGCAAGAATTTCTCTTGGCCTAGTGGTTTTCCTTCACATGCAAGCCCCCTCACACCTGGGGTGATTGTGGAAGGTGGCGAGCTGGGATATGCTCTTGCAAACGCATACGGCGTAGCGCTAGGACATCCAGAAAAGACCTTGGCAGTACTAATTGGAGATGGCGAGTTAGAAACAGCTACGGCACTAGATTCGCTTAACTTAAGAGCATTACTTACTAGTACTAAGAATGGTAAAGTTATTCCGATTTTACATCTAAATGGCTATAAAATTTCGGCACCGTCTATCTATGCTAGAAAGTCCGAGAGAGAACTAAATGAGCTAATACGTGGCTTCGGATTTAGCCCAATTGTAATCGATGGTGATGAACCAGAAAAATTCCAGGCAGCGCTAATGAACGATACACCTAATCCGTTTTATATTTTGAAGACTGAGAAGGGAATGGGTGGGCCCAATCGTTATCATATGTCGCATCAGATACCACTCAAGAACCCAATGAGTGACGAAAAAGAACTACGAACGCTAGAAGATTGGCTGAAGAGTTATCAATTCGACGATTTGTTTAACGCTGAGAAAGGATTTACGATATGATAGAACGTGTAGATGTGCCTGGTGCAGAAGTATATTCTTCAGCCGAGAAAATCGGTGAATTACTTGCTGCAGAATTTAAAAAGGATCCTCACTTCTATTTCTTTTCTCCTGATGAGACTACTTCTAATCGTTTCGATACCATATATGATGTAGAGGAGCGTGCATGGGGCGACTTGCCAATAGAAAAATGGGATTTACCAGAAAGCAGCGACGGCAGAATAATTGAGATGCTATCCGAAAATGTGCTTTTCTCCTGCATGACTGGACACTTGATGAACGGCGAAAATGCCATGATGGGGAGCTACGAAGCTTTCTATCCGATTATTACCTCGCAAATTTTACAGCATATTAAGTTCATCAAACAGTCACTTAGTGTGCCTTGGCGCAAGCCTTTGCCTGCCGTAAATCTATTATCGACTTCGACTTGCTGGAGACAGGACCACAATGGCTTCACTCATCAATCGCCAGCGCTAATCTCGATGCTATTAGCACTACCAAGCAATCTGTCTAACTGTTTATTCCCAGTCGATGACGTAGCGAGCGAAGAAACGTTTCGATTCATGCTTTCATCGAAAAATGTTGTAAATCTTACAACATTTAATAAAATCCCTACGCCACGTTATATCGATAGCAGCCATGCAAGATTTCAATTTGAAAACGGAGGCGCTTCGCTCTATCAATTTGCGTCTGACGAGGAGCCGGATTTTGTACTGACGGCAGTAGGCGATATCCAGACGAAAGAGACACTTGCTGCAATGGAGATCCTAAGAAAAGATCTACCTGGTATCAAACTTAGATTCGTAGGGATCAATGCCTTGTCATATCGAGCAATTGGAACTACCAATAATAAACTTACCCAGGCCAAGTTCAATGAGCTATTTACTACTAACAAGCCGATCATCGTGAATTTTCATGGCTATCCTGAGACACTAGAAACAATTTTTGAAAATTATACGTATCGTGGTAGAGTGCGTGTGCACGGCTACAATGATGAAGGAACTACCACTACTCCACATGAGATGCTACGCATGAATACAGCATCGCGTTACGACATCGCAATTGACGTAGTGAAGGTACTAGGCAGGTCAAAGTTAGTAGCTAAGTATTATGATCTATTAAATGAGAATCATTTAACTGCTGTGAAATTTGGTGAAGATTTAATTAAATAAAATTATCAAGCTAAGTCATTAGCGGCTACATGATTCGTAAATTATAATAGTTAATATAGCGTAGCGACCGAATTTGTCTAAATCGCAAAATTCTGGTATAATTTTGTTATGGAATTATTAATACTAATTATAAGTCTCATCATTATGAGTGAGACTAGTATGTTGGTTTTTAAGAAATACAAGCCAACTTCTTCAGGGAAACGTAAGGTTTATGTCGATACATCTGCCCTAATTGATGGTAGGATCCTCAACGTAGCCAAAACTGGATTCTTGAACGGTGACTTGATTATATTAAAAAGTGTACTGCTCGAGCTGCAATTACTGGCAGACGGCAAGGATAGTGAGAAAAGAACTCGCGCAAGAGCTGGCCTCGAGATAGTATCTGAACTAGAGAGAGTGATAGAAGTAAATACCGAGATATATCACGACACTGACGAGTTAAAAAAGGTAGATGAGAAACTTTTGAAATACGCTAAAGAAAATCATGGCGCCATCTTAACACTTGATTATAATTTGATAAAAGTAGCAGAAGCTGAAAAAATACAGACTTTGAACTTAAATGACTTAGCACTTGCAGTTAGGAATGAATTTCTGCCTGGAGAGAAGATCAGTCTTAAGATACTCGAGAAAGGTTCCAACAAAGGCCAGGGCGTGGGACATTTAATAGATGGTACGATGGTAGTAGTCGATAATGCTGCTAGTAAAATTGGGCAGGAGATTACCGTACAGTTCGTAAAGTTTTTCGAGACATCCGCTGGCAAGATGATTTTTGCTAAGATTATTAATGATAGGAAAAGTAAGGCCAGGCGCAAAAACTAGCGCTTCTCTACGAAAATAGATAACATGTAAACTTATAACCAGTGGAAACGATGCCACTGTGGTTATATATTATATAGGATATTTCACTATTCGCCGGTGCCACTATTAGAGCCACTGCCGCTACTGGTGCCAGAATTACCCGTACTGGTGCTAGTATCTTGCTTAGGGGTAAGGGTAACTTCTGCACTAGTAGAATAGCCAGCAGCATCAGTAATAGTGAGACGTATGCTCTTCTCGGTACCCTTTAGAGTATAGCCAGAGACGAGACCGTTAGCACCTACAGAAATGCCAGACTGCTCGACGCCATTTACGTATAATGTGTAGCTCGCAATATCTGATGTGCCCTTCTTAATGGAAGCAATAATGCTACTACCACTCGTAGATAATGATACCTGAGGTGGAGTATAATCACAGGTGTCAGATGATTCGTAATTGTATGGTTCTGGCACAGAATAGTTATCTTTGCCAGTCATTGGGTCGGTAGTCTTAGTGACTTCTACCTCGATCTTATATGCTTCTGGTGTACAGTCTGAAGCCAGGAGGTGATTATATTTATTAAAGACAAGTGTCTCTTTGGTTACGCCAGAATTCTTCGCAGAGTCAAACCAGCTTGGCCAGATGTCTGTCTTACCATTAATAGTGAGAGTCTTGATGCCGGCAGGCTTCACTGGCTGATCGCCGTAGGCCCATTTGCCATCTGGCTCGTAGACTTCTTTATGTACGCGCTCCATATAAGTACCTACCGTAGTGCGAGCCACCAAGTTGGAATTACTAGAGAGACCGGAGCCATCATGATTACCATTCCAGACGAAGGTGGATAGGGCTGTAGAATAACTCTCAATGAGGGAATCCTTAGTAACAGCAGAGTTAGTAGTAGTGGTAGTACCAGTCTTAGTAGCAGTCCATACACCAGGTACGACATAGCCAAAGCTCTGTGAACCACCAGGCGCATAGATATTAAAACGAGCACTGCCATCACTTAGAATATCCGAGATCATATAAGCAACCTGCTCGTCCACTACGCGTGTGGCCGGGGAATCAGTCCAAGTTTCCACGACGTCACCTGTAGAATTTTTTACTTCTAACACATACGAGATATCTTTATAAGAGCCGCCACGAGCGATTGAGGCATAGGCGTTAGCATGCTCTACCATAC
>JAZQJM010000047.1:0-27330 GCA_045541635.1 Candidatus Nanosyncoccus sp. | reverse complement strand
CCTGCACGCGGCGTTGCTCCATCAGGCTTTCGCCCATTGTGAAAGATTCCCTACTGCTGCCTCCCGTAGGAGTCTGGGCCGTGTCTCAGTCCCAGTCTGGATGATCATCTTCTCAAACCATCTAACGATCGTCGACTTGGTAGGCCATTACCCTACCAACTATCTAATCGTACGCAGGCCAGTCCCAAACCGGATAAATCCTTTAATCCGAAGATCACATGCGGTATTAGCACACCTTTCGATGCGTTATCCCTCAGTTTGGGGTCCGTTCCCACGCGTTACTCAGCCGTCCGCCGCTCGTCAGCGGAATTCCACTGTACTCTCGAATCCTTCCTCTCGCTATCAGCCTAGAGTGTCAAGAGCACGGTGGAACTCCCTGTTACCGCTCGACTTGCATGTATTAGGCACGCCGCCAGCATTCATCCTGAGCCAGGATCAAACTCTCCATTTTTGGTTTGTTGAAAATTTGAAAAACTCAACATAAATATTGACGATGAAAATTGTGATATTAAATACTACAATTTATAAATTGCACAACTAAATTGTTAAGTTAATTCTAAAGACTCCTAAAATTAAGAACTCGCAGCTTTAGACTGATACCATCTTATCGCACTTTTTTTACTTTGTCAATACTTTTTTCGTACTTTTTTGAAAAATCTTTTGTCTGGCCTTTCTTTAGGCAAAGAAAGGCCAAGAAAGAAACTACAGTACAGGGACTAAATCAGGCACATGTCCTGATTTATTCCCGGATTATAACTAATTGTCATTTCATGACAATTAGAGTGAGCTCAAAGAGACAGTTTTAACTATTCGCCAGTCCGGAATCTATTTCTCTATGGTTTATCCTTTTTATCTGGCCTTTCTTTAGGCAAAGAAAGGCCAAGAAAGAAACTATTCTTCTTCTTTTTCACGTTTGCGTGATACTGGGATGAGCCACCAGAACATTAATACAATGCCTGAGATCATTATGGCGATAAGCCACCATGGAAAACTGTGTTGTTTTTCGGTGCCAGAAGCTAGAGGAACTTCGACGTCAGTTTCGGTGTTTTTTACGATATCACTTCCCTCTTCGTTCGCACTTGGGGATAAATAATCCGATGCTACCATATCATCAGATGACGTTACTTTAGCATAATTGCCTGGTTGATCGTGAAAAGTCCTGCTTGAAGTTACAACCAACTGGGCTCCTGATGGCGTATTTTGGGCTTCTACGGTATTTTCCTCACTAGCTGGTATTGGAGTCGTCTGAGAGGCTATAGTGCCCTGAGATGCTGTCTCATTGGCTTCTAGGGCCATTTTTTCGGCTAGTTCCTCCTCGCGCGCACGAGCTGGCAGATATCCTTCCTGACCATTTTCATTGATATAGAGGCGACATTCCATTCCCTCTTGATACCCTAATGATGGATCGAAACATTCAGCATAATTAGGAACGCCTATTGTGGAACCACCTCTGTCGTCGATTAATGCGTAGTATAGCTGACTAGTCGTATTGTTCTTAAGGCTGTTTACTGGTGAGATTAGGGTAACTTCTTGCTTCTGGGGGAGCCAACCTGGCTCGTCAGCAATATCTACTAAGATATGAGTATAATCACGAGCTTCTTCGCCGAGATGTGAAGGATAGCGTTCGTGATAAGTCATCCAGGCCATATCGCGACCTGGGTCTACACCGAGAGCATCGGCATCGACCCAGAGCGCGTAAAAGGTATCTGCTTCGTGAGTTTCACTGATGCCTAACATTCTTTTTAGCATTTTATCTTCACCGTCGTAGTAAATACGGAGTGAGCTCTTACTGGGGTTGACTGCTAGTAAGCGAAAGCTACCAGAATTTAGATAACTAAAAAGTGCGTTATATTTGCCATCAGAAGACATGCGCGAGAAGATAATATCCTCTTTGCAGCGTTCAATATCGCTTGCGTCGCTACATAACACGTCTGCCTCCTCATTAAATTCTTCTTCGAACTCGGCGAGTTCATAGATATCCCAGTATTCAGTATTGCTATAATTGGTCTCTGCATAAGCAGTAGAAGTTAATGCTAGGCCTGCAAAATTAGCACTGATAGCCAATAATGTAGACACAATAATTCGTCTTTTAGACATAATATATTCCTATTTAATTTTTACCCCTGGAATATATGCACAGTACGGTGTGAAAGTCAATACCCCTCATGAGGAAATCTTGGCATAAGTTTTTTCACCCCTTAATACTGCTTCTGGTAAACTAAAGCAATAGCGTGTTATCTGGAGCTATAAAATGATTGTTAAAAAATAGCGCTTATGGTATATTAAGCGCTATTCTAGTCAAAAGTGGACGTATTTAGGATTTCGCTGAAGACTTGTCCTCGGCCTTCCCTTCTTTAGCTTCGGGCTCTTCTGAGTCTTCTTCTGGTAGGACGATGCCAATTGAAGCCACGGTGTCCCCCTCACTCATACGCATGATGCGAACACCCTGCGTAGCACGACCAAGCGTTGGGATTTCCTTCATGGCAATACGGATAGCCTGGCCCTTAGTAGACATCATGATGACTTCCTTAGCTTCTGGATCTAGGGTGTGGACTGCCACGATTGGACCAGTCTTCTCAGTAACAGAGGCAACTTTAATGCCGACACCTCCACGCTTATGTGGTGGGAAGTTAGATACTAAGGTAGCCTTACCATAGCCATTAGCTGAGACAGCGATTAATTTCTGGCCTGGATCAGTAATCACATCCATACCAACAATTTCGTCTTTCGGACGGAGTCTCATACCACGGACACCCATAGCTGCGCGACCCATAGCACGAACTTCTTTCTCGTTAAATCTGGTAGCTTGGCCTGCAGAGGTGGAGATAACAATATCATTCTCGCCAGTGGTCTCCTTGACCCATTTAAGTTCGTCACCATCGTCTAGTTTAATCGCGATAAGACCATTACTGCGTACATTAAAGAAATCTTTAATCTGGGTTTTCTTAATAGTACCTTTCTTCGTGGCCATAAATAAGTAACCGTCAGCGCCAGCGTCGCCTTGCTTAATGATAGCCGTAATCTTCTCTTCTGGATGCATATTGAGCATATTAACAGCAGCCGTACCCTTAGCCGTAAGTGATGCTTGAGGTACTTCATAAGCCTTCATACGGAAGAGGCGACCTTGATTCGTAAAGAATAGCAAGAAATCATGGGAGTTCGCCGTCATAATTTGCGCAATAACATCCTCGTCTTTCGTGGTAATGCCACGCTTACCCTTACCACCACGGTTCTGACGACGGAAATCTGCCTGTGGGACGCGTTTCATGTAATTCTCGGTAGTAAGGAGAATCACGCTCTCTTCTTCTGGAATGAGCTCTTCTTCTGAGAATTTACCAACTTCGTGATTAATAATCTTCGAACGGCGTGGATCATCGTATTTCTCCTTAATGGCGAGGAGCTCTTCCTTGACGACACGCAGAACTTCGTTCTCGTCAGCAAGAATCGCCTCTAATTTCTTGATAAGTTCGTGGAGCTGCTTCAATTCTTCTTCAATCTTGTCACGTTCGAGACCTTGAAGACGACGAAGCTGCATCTGCAAGATAGCATTCGCTTGTATCTCAGAGAGGCCAAATCTAGTCATGAGCTGCTTATCAGCATCATCATAAGATGAGCGAATAACCTTAATAACCTCATCTATATTATCAAGAGCAATCTTCAAGCCTTCCAAGATATGGGCACGCTCTTTAGCTTTCCTCAAGTCAAACTCAGTACGGCGACGGATGACCTTCTGGCGATGCTTGATGAATTCTGACAAAATCTCTTTAAGACCGAGGATGCGTGGCTGAATGCCATCTACGAGAGCTAGCATATTGTAATGGAACGAAGTCTGAAGTGGAGTAAGTTTATAGAGCTGATTCAAAATCTTCTTCGGGAAAGCATCTTTCTTAAGCTCAACTACTACTCTGACTTTGCCACGAGCTGATTCATCACGAGCATCAGCAATATGGTCTAATTTCTTAGCTAAGACAAGATCGCGAACTTTCTCTATAAAATCTTCCTTGCTCATGCCGTATGGGACCTCTGTAATAACAATGCTGTAGCGACCATTCTTACGTTCTTCAATATTGGCCACAGCACGGATTACAACGGAGCCCTTACCAGTGGCATAGGCTTGTTTCATTGGTGCGCCACCGTAGACTTCTGCGCCGGTCGGGAAATCTGGCCCCTTAACATACTTCATGAGCCCCTCAAGAGTAATCTCTGGATCATCTATCTGGGCGACCGTAGCATCGATTAATTCGCCGAGATTATGTGGTGGGATATTGGTGGCCATACCAACAGCGATACCCATCTGACCATTTAAGAGAATATTAGGGACGGCTGACGGTAGTACGGCTGGCTCTTTCTCTGAACCGTCGAAGTTATCACGAAAATCAACAGTATCTTTCTCGATGTCGGCAAGTAGTTCGGCGCCTACCTTATCAAGACGAGCCTCGGTATAACGAGAAGCTGCTGGCTCATCGCCGTCCATAGAACCGAAGTTACCCTGCCCTTCTACCAGGGTGTAGCGCATCTTCCAAGGCTGAGCAAGATTCACCATTGCATCGTAAATAGAAGAATCGCCATGTGGGTGGTATTTACCCATAACTTCACCGACGATACGGGCAGACTTAACGGTAGCATGAGGCGCCTTCCAGCCGTTCTTATTCATCGCATAGAGAATACGGCGATTCACTGGCTTCAAGCCATCACGTACATCTGGGAGTGCGCGATCCACGATAACAGATAACGAATACCTTAGGAAGTAGTCTTCCATGGTGCTCTCCACGGTACGGAGCTCGATACCATCTTCCACTGAAGCAACTTCTGAGATAGCTTCTTCCTTCAATGGCTCTTCTGGTGCGTTTTCTTGATTGTTTGCTTTGTCTTCTGCCATTTTTCCTCCTTAAAAGTCCAAATCATCAAGGTCAACGCTGGCAGCGCGAGCTTGGATAAAGTTTTTACGTAGTTCAGCTTGGTCGCCCATTAACTTAGAGAAAATTGCGTCAGCTTTCTCGGCGTCATCAATATTAACCCTAATCAAGATACGGTTCTCTGGGTTCATGGTAGTCTCCCAGAGCTGCGAAGCGTCCATTTCACCTAGACCTTTAAAACGCTGCTGAGCAGTATAGCCTGCCTGCTTAAAGCGCTCGGCTTCTTCATCTATCTTAACACCAGCAGCTTTGCGCTCGGCAATCTTCTTAGTGAGAGTATCTTCCAAGGCTTGCTCATCATAAATATAATCAATCTTACGGCCTTGACCTGTTCCCTTAATCAAGCCAAATAGAGGTGGCTTCGCTAGGTAAACGTGGCCAGCCTTGATAACCTCTGGCATATATCTAAAGAAGAATGTAAGTAAGAGTGTAGAAATATGCGAGCCGTCCACATCGGCATCGGTCATGAAGACAATCTTGTGGTAACGGAGGCCATCAATATTAAACTGGTCACCAATACCAACACCTAGACCTTTAATTAGAGAGACTAACTCTTGGTTCGCCAGCATTTTATCGAGGCGAGCACGCTCTGTATTGAGGACTTTACCTCGGAGTGGCAAGATGGCCTGAGTCTTAGAATCACGACCTTCCTTAGCAGAGCCAGCTGCAGAGTTACCTTCTACGATGAATAGTTCGCAATCTTCGGCAGTACGAGATGAACAATCAGCAAGCTTGCTTGGGAGATTGAGACCCTCAAAGGCGCCTTTCCTAATAACATTATCCCTGGCAGCACGAGCAGCCTTGCGAGCCCTAGCTGCTAGAGTTGCTTTGCCAACAATCTTCTTAGCAATAGCCGGATTCTCTTCTAGATAATAGCCGAAATATTCGGTCATCACCTTATCTACGTAACCACGAACCTCAGGGTTACCTAGCTTGTTCTTAGTCTGACCTTCGAACTGTGGATCTGGAAGCTTCACCAGAATCACGGCCGTAAGACCTTCTTTGATGTCGTCACCAGTAAGATTATCTTCCTTCTCTTTGAGGAGACCGTTCTTTCTAGCATAATCGTTAATCGTGCGATTAAGCCCCGTACGGAAGCCTACAACGTGCATACCTCCATCAGGGGTGAGAACATTATTAGCAAAAGGCTTCATCGTCTCTGCAAATGTATCGTTATATTGAAGTGCGATCTCCACACCGGCTTCATTCATCTGTTTCTCTACGTAGAAAATATCATCGGATAAAACTTCCTTACCCTGATTGAGACGCTTAACGTAGCTCTTAATGCCACCTTCGAAGTAGAATGATTCCCTGGCGCCAGTACGCTCGTCTTTAACGGTAATCAGAATGCCTTTAGTGAGGTAGGCCTGATGACGGGCATAATTAGATACCCAAGTATAATCAAAAGTAGTAGTCTCCCTAAAAATCGTAGGATCTGGATAGAAAGTAATTGAGGTGCCATGCTCTCTTGGAGAGCCTGTTGTAATCTGAAGTTCTGAGGTAGGCTTACCAACATCAAACTCAATATGATGAGTCTTACCATCACGATAGACCTCTGCCGTCATATGGGTAGAGAGGGCATTCACAACGGATGAGCCTACACCGTGAAGACCTGAGGAAACCTTATAGCCACCATCGCCGAATTTACCACCAGCATGAAGCACGGTGAGGACAGTCTCTAGGGTGGATTTCTTAGTCTTAGGGTGGATATCTACAGGGATACCACGACCATCATCGTCTACCCTTACGCCACCATCCTCTAAGATAGTAATCTCTATCTTATGAGCATAGCCTGCAATCGCCTCATCGATGGAGTTATCAGCAATCTCCTTAATAAGATGGTGCAAACCATCGTAACCAGTAGAACCAATATACATACCTGGACGCAAGCGTACCGGCTCTAACCCTTCTAGCACTCGAATTTCTGACGAATCATAGGCTTCTTTTTCGGCCATTTTTGTACCTCATCTTAAGTAATCTTTCTCTATTATACACCAAATAATTGATTATTTCAAGGGGAGGATGGTCTAAATCTCATTACGCTCACGGAATCGCTAGACTAGTCTGTTATTATTTCTGGGCTGGGCTTGTTAGGCGATTTTTCGCGTTTTAAGACGTTTTGTTTAGCCAGCCGTCTAAGAACCCACTTTGAGGGTCAGAAGCGCTCGTAGAGGCACCTACGGGGCCCACAGATGGTGCTTCTGCTTGTGGTTGAGATGAAGTATTGGTCACATTCCAGCGTGATTCGATTTCTTTTTCAACTTCGGCACGGGTTTTGGCGTATTTGGTAGCAGAATAAACTTTGAGTGACTCCATCAGGCGATCGTTTGGCTCTCCCATTGGGGCAGGGAGATTCATAGTAAACGGTGCAGATGGCATGCCATACATCATTACTTTAGCAATAGCAGCGTGATTCGGTGTCTTGGTGAGGTCTTCGGCAGTAAAGGTAGGAGTAAAGGCTTTTACCATCAAGTCAGCATCAGTGACACCGACGCGACCACAGATAATGGTGCCGACATTACCGAGCAGTGCTTCCCTAATTTTATCGGTAAGCTGAGTCATGAACTGGTTAGCAACGATAAGATTGAGGCGATATTTGCGAGCTTCACTTAAGATGGACTCGAAAGAATCGGTGGCGAAATTCTGAAACTCATCTACATAGAGACAAAAATCTTTGCGTTCGTGTTCTGGGATATCCTGACGGCTCATGGCGGCCTGCTGGAATTTCATCACGAAAATCATACCGAGGAGGTTAGCATTTATATCACCGAGACGCCCCTTAGAGAGATTGACGAGAAAAATCTTCTTATTATCCATAATTTCACGAATATTGAAGCCAGATTTAACTTGACCTAAGGTGTTACGCATAATGGTATTTGAGAGAAACGGACCCCATTTACTAGCAAACCAAGTTATGACTTCGCCAGCGTCGTTAGATTTCTGAGAGGCCGGGAATTCTTTGGTCCAATAGTCATAGACTGCCTTATCGGTAACGTACTTTAGCTTACTTTTGACAAATTCAGGATCTGTAAAACACTGAGGAATATCAATAAAAGTAGCACCTTTAGGGTCAGACATTAAGAGGAGTGCTGCGTTTCTGAACATATGCTGACCTCGAGGACCGAAGAAACCTTGATTATTAGGGTCGAATAGGGACTGAAGCATACTAATACCCTCTTGGACGATGAAATCTTTCTGATCCTCAGAGGCGAATTCGAACATGTTCATCCCTACAGGATGTTCGATGTCAGCTGGGTCAAAATAGATGACATCATCAATGCGCTCTTCAGGGACACGCTTCAAGAGAGCTTCAACTGCATCGCCATGTGGGTCAATAAAGGCAAAACCACGACCATCGCACATATCCTGAAAGGCAATATTCTCGAGAAAGACGGACTTACCCATACCTGTCTGGCCAATCACATACATATGGCGACGACGGTCGTCATCTGATAGATAGATCGGCTTCTTGTTACCTCTAAATTCATTAGTGCCAAGGAAAATCCCTTCAGTGACAAGCCTAGCTGGACCATCCACCTGTTTAGTGAGTTGGCGCTCCACACTGGAGCTAGGAATAGCACTCTGTTCTGGCAAATGAAAAATCGACGCAAGCTCTACACTGTTCAAAATATTTGTTCGGGCTTTTAAGGGGAAAAATCGAAAAGTATAGTCCACAGCAAGGCGTCCTAAGTCCTTGAACATATTAACTTTGAAGCCATTAAACTCTGGCGAATTAAACTGGGAGAAGGCACTAATAATGCCACCTAAAATCGCGTCAGAGCGCATTTTATTATCGGAGCATGCTACTATACGGATTAAAGTCTCGAAGGCTGGGAAACGCATTTTATTAGTGATCGCCGTGATTTCGTCCTGCTTAATCGCACTAATATCGCTCGTAACGGTAGTCTTCTCGTGCTCGCCTGGCACCTCAAATGGCGCCCTTAAGACGTCGAGAGCAATCTGGCCAACTCCAGCGCCCACGGTTTTCGTTTTCTTGCCTTTGGTAATATTGTCGATTTGCTGTTTACTCGCCTCAGACCAGTTTTTGTCGGCAGGACGAAACAAAATTTGTACAGCTGCACCCTCATCCTGTTTCACACTGGAAAGTGCATTAAGGAGCGCCATCGAGGCATCACGCTTGGAATCTTCGTAAGTAGCAATTGGTAGATAATAAGGCTTCGATAAAGTGAGCTCGGCGCCGGCGATCGTCTCAATAGTACCCCTAGGAGCGAAGATGTTTTCTTCCCTTTTCTCTTCAATTCTCGCTGTCGGATAGGCCGACTGGATAGATTGCTTGACGGTTTCTTTCAAGACTGCAGGAACAATGGCGTAATATCTGATAAAACCATCTTTAGCGATGATTTCCATAGAAAAATGGCGCTGACCATAGAGCTTAGTCTTAAAACCTTTGGTGGTGGTGGACACTAAAATAGAATACATCACCTGAGCTTTGGAAATCGCTTCGAGAGTTACATCACGTTTATCACGACCACCACCGTCAATATCATCGGTGGTCGGAGGTAAATGAATCAAGAGTGAAACCATCTTAAGACCGCGTTCATAGCGCTTAGACTTGCGGAGTTTACTAATCTTAGCACCAAAAATGATCGCAATCAAGAGGATAAATGCTACTAGCATGATTAAGATGACCACCCATTCTGGAATCATGCCGTTTTCCTCCCGTTAAATGAATTGTCAATATTAGCATCATTCATATCGCGAATATCGTCGTAGAAGCTGCTCAAATCATGTGTCTGATTCAGACGCTCCTCGACGCGATTAATCTCAATCATTGAAGATTTGTCCAGATAGTCGCCACTGGTATGTATGTTCTCTTTTACAAAACCAGGCGCAGCTTGCACGCTATGGCTGTTATTTCCTGCCGACGAGCCATCAACTGGCATGATTCTACCGAGCGCGTCGGGATTAGTTGACTGAAACGGAGAGGACGCTACAACTGGCGCTTCTGGAGCTTCTGGCGCTTCGCTGGCAAAAGAATGATTTGGCGTGTCCAACGTCACAAAATCTGGAGTGGCAGAGTTTTCTGTGGGATAGATGTTCGGCATATCTTCACTACTAGCGTGCGCATCCATCCCCATATTCATAACATTTTGGCCGATGCTTCTTGGCGAAATTATGGGTGCGTCACTAGACACTGACGCACTATTCCAGTTGTCAGCATTCAAATTATCCATAGGGTTATCTATGTCGTTTACACTGTTCCCTTTTGGATTAACGCTAGATGTATGACCATAATCCATATGCTTATTTTAGCACAGTTAAACTTTCTTGTACACAAGAAACTCAGCTAGCCCAAGAAAGACGATGATGAGGCTGATTGTCCATGGGCTGATGGCACCGAAAGAGCGCGCCATTAGGAACATGATTGGTCCGAAGGCGAGAATCGCAGAATAGAGGTAGTCTTTGCGCGTGAGTTCGTTTTTCTTAAATGCTGCGCGCATGAACAGGCGAACGCAGACCGTAGTGGCACCAAACATCGTAACATATAGTGTTGTAAAAAAAACTAAAACACCTAACGGACCAATGTCCGTAGGTGATGTAAGAAATAGCATAAAGATTAAAGCTGTGAGTCCTATTACGCTAACGATTGTGACAAATTGGTTATGCTTCATGTGCCAATTATATCACAGATGTATGTTTCCCCCAAGGTCATTCCCCACCTTTTTATATAGTAAAGCCCCTATATGTAGATATGGAGAAGCGAGGGGTTATCCGGTACCTAAAATCATAACTATTGACCGCAACCCTCATCGCTTTTCCTTTTGACCGCTTCACGCTGAGGTGAAGCATTGTCCTTACAAGTTGTTTCCTTTCATTCTGTTTTATATTTAAGAAGGTACTAATGAAAGATTTGACTTGTGCGCTCGACGCCTTGGTTTTGGCGGAGCTCTAGGTAATTCCTAGAGTGTAATTTATGGCTAGAAATTACCTTTTCGCTCGCCAAAACTACGTTTTATGTTTGTTAATTGGTTTGTCTCTATTCATGAGATCCTTTGTTTTAATGTGTTTGTTTTAGTCATCTCGACTGTCCTTATATTAGCATAAAAACTTTAAAAATGCAATATATTTGTTCAATTTTGTACAAAAATTATGTTGTGTTTTTTACAATATCTACGCTATTTCTTCCCTGTACTACTTTTTTATTCTATTTGTTGTGTTTTTTACAGCAATTGGTGGGCTCGAACGTGGATTATTGGGTATTTATGTACTTCTAATGAGCCATTAATGCATCATTTGGTCATACTCCCCTTGTATATCTGTTAGTGTTTGTGGTATAATATAGGTATTCGGGGCTGACAAAGCTTAGACGGATTGTTAACAGATATCTAGCGTGCCGATTAAGTACCGTAAGTATTCAATAAGTGCTAAAAACACTACTACTGCGCATGTAGCATACATGCCAGCTTATGCCTAATATTATTATAGGCTGGTCTTGATCTAAGGTTCCGTAGGACTCAAGATTATCATAATTACGGGAATAAGGCTACTTGCTGGCAAGAGTAGCTCGAAAATCTGCCATGGTATTCACTAGTTTCGTTTTCTGCCCCTAGTGAAGTTTACCGAGATTAAAACAGAAAACTACACACGTAGAATGATATCCCAGTGGCAACTCGGACGGGGAGGCAGTATCCCCCAGCTCCACCAAATTATTATATTGTTATAGGTCGTTTTGTGCGGCTTTTTTGATGTTTTTGCACCCTGACGTAGTATAGCAAAAGCGCCATAGTGGCGCTTAATCCTAAATAGACTTTATTAACTGTTACAATGTTGTTTGATGTTTTCATAATAGAAAGAAGACCGGCTAACTGCGAGGAAACCGGTCTTCATAAGTAGAGTGTGGAGTTATTTTGGCTATATTTTTGTTTTGACCTTTTGAATAATTTATTTATTCAAAAGCTATCTCTATTATATCGTCCCAAAATGCTAATGTCAATACATTTTTCATACTTTTTTTATTCAATTTTCGCGAAGTTTTCCACAAGATACCTCAATAGTCCCCTGTGCGTTTTTTATAAATTGAAAAATGTATTGGAGCGTCCCAAGGGGCTAGCAATACATTTTTCATACTTTTTTTATTCAATTTTCGCGAAGTTTTCCACAAGATACCTCAATAGCTCCCTATACAATCCGACTAGAACAAAATTTTTTTCTATTTTTACGCTTCTGTCCCCTGTTATTTGATGCCTTTTGGGAGATAGATGCTACTGCTTAATCTTAGCATAGGCAGTTTATAAGGGTTGATTTTCAAGATAAACTGTGATAAAGAGGGCGCATGATAAGTAAAATACACGCTGCAATTCCCTACGGCTTCGATGGAAGGCTGGTAGAAGTCGAGGGAGACATGAACAGAGGACTGCCAGCCTTCAATATCGTGGGGATGGCAGACAAGACTATTAACGAAGCCAAAGAAAGGGTACGTAGCGCAATCACTAATTCTGAGTTCTCGTTCCCCGACAAGAAAGTCACAATAAGTCTGGCTCCAGCTGATCTTAAGAAAGATGGGTCATATCTAGATCTCGCCATAGCGCTATCCATACTCGTGCTGTCCAGACAATTAGCAGTGATAGATGTAGAGAAAAGATTATTTGTAGGAGAGCTGTCGCTTGATGGAAAACTACGCCCAGTGAGAGGCATAATTAATATCGTAGAGGAAGCTAAACGTAATGGGATGGAAGAAATCTTCGTACCACTGCAAAATCTACCACAAGCTAGCCTGATATCAGGGATCCAGATATATGGAGCAAGGAGCCTCAGGGAATTGTTTTTACATTTAAAGAATCAGACAGTATGTAAGTCGCAAAACGACGTAAAGCCCGTCAGAATGGCCAAAAATGAGCCCACAGGGCCATTTCTTGATCATGTTTATGGTCAAAATTTAGCCAAACGCGCATTAGAGATAGCTATTGCTGGACATCATAATATTTTGATTTCTGGACCACCAGGGGCAGGTAAAACTTTACTTGCGAAGGCAGCTTCGAACTTGTTACCAGATTTAACACCAGAGGAGCAAATCGAAGTGACGAAGATTAATTCTATCGCAGGACTTACAACTGACAATGTAGTGGTGAAGCGCCCCTTCAGAAACCCCCATCATACTGCCAGTACCGTCTCGATCATCGGTGGAGGCGCACAGGTAACTCCGGGGGAAATTTCACTGGCACACAAGGGGATTTTATTCCTGGATGAAATCCCAGAATTTCAGCGTGGCGTACTAGAATCACTGAGGCAGCCCCTAGAAGACAGAGTTATTTCTATTGCGCGAGCTAATTATCATACAGTCTTCCCTGCTGATTTGATGCTGATTGCAACGATGAACCCCTGTCCGTGTGGATATCTAGGTGATAATACTCATGAATGCAAATGCACAGAACAACAGATACAGAATTATCAGAAGAAGTTATCTGGACCACTATTTGACAGAATAGATATGTATATTGAGGTGGATAGGGTGAAAAATACCGATCTATTGAAATCTACAGAGGCAAAAGCATCTGAACATAATGTTGTAAAAAATACTATAACAGGGGCGATAAAACGCCAAAAGGCGCGCTACAAGAAAGATGGGTTTTACAATAGTTCCCTTTCTTCTTTCCAAGTAACCAACTTACTAAAGCTAGAGCCTGAGGCTAAAAATATGCTGCTGATGGCTTCTGAGAAACTCAAATTGTCAGCGAGAGCATATTTCAAGGTGATAAAAGTCGCTCAGACGATTGCAGATCTAGATGGCTGCCCGAAAATTGAGACAAAACATATTACAGAGGCGCTAACATATCGAAAAAGGTAGATTATTTGTCATCAAGAATATCCTAGGGCATCTTTCTTACGAATACTAAATAATGCTTGTTTTCGATGGTTCCTCTTGTATTTTTGGAGTGAATTTGATATAATTGTGACAGGTTAATTCAAGAGAAGAAAGGACTACTATCAAAAACTCATCACACACTCGCTTAAATTCCGAAATTCGTTACCCGGAGGTTCGTGTAATAGGTTCGAGTGGAGAGCAACTTGGTATCATGTCTAGCCGTGAGGCTCAGCTTCTTGCGAAGGAACAGGGAGTAGATTTGGTAGAGATTGCTGCCAACGCTAATCCTCCGGTCGTGAAGATTATTGACTGGGGTAAATACCAGTATCAGAAGATGAAAGAAGAAGCCAAGAATCGCAAAAAAGCTCGCGAGAAGCAATCCGAGCTCAAACAGATGAAGATTGGTTTGAAGATTTCAGACAACGACCTTAACATTAAAGTTCGCAAAATTCGTGGTTTTATCGAAGATGGCGATCGCGTGAAGATTATCATAATCTTCCGTGGGCGCGAGATGGCGCACAAGGAGCTCGGTCAAGAGCTGTTTGATAAAGTTATCGAGCTAATCGGTGACGATGTGACGATCGATGGTAAGCCACAGTTTAGTGGACGTAATCTATCAGCACAAGTACGAAAAAAGTAATTTCCTACTTTCTAGGCTAGCTGATTGAACATTATCTTCCCTGCTTGTCGGGGCAATATCAACTATAATAAACTAAAGGAAAACCTATGCCAAAGTTGAAGACGCATAAAGGCACAGCTAAGCGCATCAAGATTACCGGTTCTGGTAAGATCGTGCGTGAACGCGCCTTCGGGAATCATATTCTCGCTAAAA
This sequence comes from Candidatus Nanosyncoccus sp., assembly GCA_045541635.1. Taxonomy (GTDB): domain Bacteria; phylum Patescibacteriota; class Saccharimonadia; order Saccharimonadales; family Saccharimonadaceae; genus Nanosyncoccus. The sequence goes on along the minus strand of JAZQJM010000047.1, from coordinate 12,758 downwards.
AATCCAAAGCCAGAAAGCGCAACATGAAAACTGCTGCAGCCATTAACGGCAAAATCAAGAAAAACGTTAAAACTGCATTAGGAGTTTAATCATGAGAGTAAAAAGAGGCGTGGCAGCCCACGCAAGACACAAGAAGATTTTGAAAGCTGCAAAAGGTATGCAGCATGCACGCACGAGGAGTTTTCGCCTTGCCAATCAGGGTGTAATTAAGGCTCTTCGCTATAGCTACCGCGATCGTCGCAATCGCAAGCGTGATTTACGCGCTATTTGGATTACACGTATCAATAATGCTTCACGCGAGCTTGGTATTTCATATTCTCAGCTAATTGCTGGCATGAAGGCTAAGAATATCAACCTAGACCGTAAGGTGCTAGCTGATCTCGCCGTCAATAATCCTGAGGCATTCAAGGCAATTGTTAATACGGTAAAGGAGAAATAAGATGGCTATTTGTGAAATTACCGGCAAAGGCAAGATGTATGGTCATAATGTTTCTTTCTCTCAGAGACACACTCGTAAGGTTTTCAAGCCAAATGTATCTAAACGTACACTAGTAATTAATGGCCAGAAGATCAAATGTAATGTATCCACATCTGCACTTCGCACCCTTAAGAAAAAGGGACTAATTGAATCTCCAAGAGAGATGGCAGCCAAGAAGGCTAAATAATACCACAAAAAATCGTCCTTTCGGGCGATTTTTTGATGTGAACGCATCGCTGCTGTTCTAGAATGAGCCGTCTTTAAGCCGGGTTCTGTAATCTTAGAAAACCTAAGACCGATAATCATCTATCTAGACGTTACATTGCTATAACGTTCAAGCGGTGAGCGTGCATCCCCGAGCAGAGGTGAATAGCACTCCTTGCAACAGGTAGGGTTTGCCTCCACGCTGTATCGCTACCGCGTGCTGTGAGCTCTTACCTCACTCTTTTCACCGATTGCCCCTGGCTAGCGCCGGTGGGCTGTATAGTTTCTGTGGTACTTTCCCTATCCTTACGGACGGTCGCCGCTAGCGACTACCCTGCTCTATGTTGCCCGGACTTTCCTCTTACAAATGCAAGCGATTATCTTTCAGGCTCGGAGATAATTATACCTCAGTTATGATTTTTTGTAAAGACTGTCGATAGCTGCATTTGCTGCAGCATCTGCGTTACGATTATTGGTGCGTGGAATATGAGTAAACGAAACACTGTCAAACCGATCAATTTCTGCCACTACGTCCCTATATATCGGCAAGATGTCTCGGTTCTTAGGGCGAAAAATACCATTTAGCTGGTTTACCACCATGAGGCTATCTGAGAAAAATCTTACTGATTTATACCCCAACTCAAGTGCGCGCTCGATTCCCTTCTTAATTGCGTAATACTCTGCCACCCTTGACGTGGCGAAGCCGATAAATTCTCCATCTTCTTCGATGATTTTGCCGCTCTGATCACGGATAGAGTAGCCGATGCCAGAGGGTCCAGGATTACCTCGCGAGGCACCATCCACATAAATAGAGACAGAATTGGCAGTTTCTCGATAGCTAAGTCGACCTTTGGCGATTTTACCCTCTTCCATTTCGAGGACCGATATGGTGGCTTCATTTAGTGGCACTGGGCTAGTAGAAAAATCTTTAATGAATTTATATGCATTGTAACGGTCGTGAGTAATAATTTTATGATTCGTAGGGATCGTCACTTCGAATACTATATATAAATTACTAAGACGACTAGAATCTTCTAGGGCGAGAAAAGTAATGACGTCTTTCAAGGTCATACTGCTCGGCGTAGCCTCCAGGTATTCCATAAGACACCTGGTCATGGCTTCTTCGGGCTGCTCGCCAAAATTAATTTTTGCTGTAGGAAGCTCCCAAAAAACCGGAGCCTCAGAACGGCCTCGGCTACGTTTCAGCACTAGAATACCGTTTTCGTTTCGAATAATAGCTGTTACGCGAATTCTCTGTTTCATGCCCACCTACCTTAATACCTTACTGACCTGTTTTCCCCGTAGTAAATACAAGGTGGGTAAAATCTTATGCGATACATCCACGGATGTAAGCCACGAAATCCCTAGAACATGATTATTCAGGAAAATCATGTTGCCAGTAAGGTATATATTTATTATACCACAAATAATACCGATTACAGAGAGTTCGTATACTATATAGCTAGCTACCAACAATCAGGTAGAAAAATTGCAAAATGCCATTCATGGCGCCAGACATTAATCCAGAAAATACATCACCGAGGAGCAGAATCATCGCGTAGACTAGAATGAAGCCGTATCTTTCGATTTTGCCCAGAAAGCTACGAATGAAGTCTGGAGAGATAGCGTAGAGTATCCTCGAACCGTCTAGTGGGGGGAGAGGTATTAGATTAAAAATCATAAAACCGAGATTCACCACTACTGCTTGACTAAAGATGAATTCTGGGATTACCCCATCGCCACCATACATAAGCCCAGTGAAATGCCCGGTTAAGAAAACAACTAGCGCAATTAGGAAATTGGCAGCTGGACCAGCGAGTGCTACTAGAGCCATGCCCCATTCCCTTCCCTTGAGATTATGGTAATTGACAGGAACTGGCTTGGCTCCACCAAAGACTGGCGCACGTAGTATATAAAGAATCACTGGTACGAGGATAGACATATACGGGTCGATATGCTTAAGAGGATTAAAAGTGAGGCGACCAGCCTCTTTAGCTGTAGAATCGCCGAGTAGATATGCTACAATGCCATGAGATAGCTCATGCAAGATCACCGAAAAAACCGTGATTAGCAGAATAATTACTATATATAGTATATTAGTATTCATTAGTTAAGTACTACGATTTCCTTAGTGGCTGGGAGACTGTCGAGGCTCTTAACCTTAAGCTTCTTCTCGGTACGAGCCGAGAGCTTCAGGTCTGCTACCATACCGTCAAGGTTACCCATCGAGACGATTAGTTTAGGCTCTAACTCGCGAATAGCACGTACCGAAGACGTACAGAGTATATCAGCAACAAGATCGTCGAGATTCTCCTCAATACCACCGATGATGCCGATATGAACGCCACCTACTTCTACATCGTAAATAGTCTTACCACTCCCTGTAGCAATGCCACGAATAGTAGCCTCACCTATCTCAAACTCACCAGGACCAGTAATCTTTCCTACGGCAAGATTCGCATCGATAATCGACTCGGCAATATTGAACTTAATAGTAGTCTTCTTAGTAACTATTGTAATTTCATCTTGGTTTTTGCTCTCTATCTCGAACATGATACTCCTTTACTTTAGTTTTGGTTCGCCTTTAATAATATTCTCTGGATCAATAATCTTGGAAATTTCCATCTCGAAAATATCTAATAAGAAACGGTCACGAACATTCTTACGATATAAGTAATCATCAGTAGACATAATGACATAGTTAATTGGCTTGCCCTGTTTCTTCTCTACTACTTCGGCCCAACGAGTAAGTTTCTTCGTCTTGTCGTTGCCGATAATTAAGAGATCCACTCCATCCTGACCAGGCAAACGATTAACCACCACGAGTCCCTTCAGATAATTCTTAACTGCGCGACAGTAATCTTCCCAAGTATCATCTTCTCTTTCCATGACTGTGTCAATTTTTTTCGAGAAGATTTCTGTCATGGCGTGATAAAATGGATGCTTATTATTGGCTGAGTAATAAATTTTGTTATCGAAAGTCTCATTCTTAATGACTCCGATAGTCTCAAGATTAGAAAGCTCACGTCTGACGGAATTAATCTGCTCATCAATAACCCTAGTCATCTCGCGAACATAGAAAGATTTGGTAGGGTTCTCAAAGAATAATTGCAATAACTTAGCCCTAGTCTTCGAGCCGAATAACTTTTCTATTGGTGTGTTTGTCTGTTTCGCCATTCTGTATATTATTTTATCACAATAGAGATTTTTATGTAGTAAAATCTGGGAATCCTACAAATTTTTATAAAAATTTATAACGTATGGATAAATTTTTTCTAGTTCTAACCAAATAATGTGTGGATTGCGCTTAAACCAAGTGAGCTGGCGCTTAGCGAGGTGCCAGTCTTCATAGAAGCAGCGCTCTTTAGCTTCCGTAAGAGTAAGTTCACCAGACAGGTATTTCCAGGCATATTCATAAATATCACTCTTCATGGCGCCACTATCCCAGCCATACTCCTGGGCGAGTCTCGAGACTTCATCATAGAGGGCTGGCGAGAACATCGAGTCAATTCTTTTCTTCAAGCGAGCCCTTAACTCTTCCCTATCAGTCTTAACGCCAATGATTAGAAAATTGCCTTTTATCTCTGTTCTGTCTGAACAACTTTTTTGTTCAATATCACCAATCTTGTGGCCGGTAGGACCTTTGAAGTGATAGTCATAAATTAGTGCATCAATATAAAGGCCAGTGCCACCTACAACAATTGGAAGCTTGCCTCGAGATCTGATGTTCGCAATTTTCTCTTCTGCATAGTGCTTCCAGTCTGACACAGTAAATCTTTGGTCTGGATACACTAAATCTAGGCCATGATGTATAACACTACCCATCTCTTCTGGCGTTGGTTTCGCCGTGCCAATATCCATACCTTTATAGATAGCCCTAGAATCGGCAGAAATTATTTCGCCGTTTAACGACTTCGCGATTTCTATCGAGACGCTAGTCTTACCTGAGCCGGTGGGGCCCAGGATGACAAGAACGGGTGACTGCTTCGATATATTATTACTAGATTGAAACACTTATTTGGAGATTCCTAGGCGCGACTTAGCTCTACGAGGTAGTCTGCTAGCTTCGCTAATTCTACCTGTTCTTCCTTATCGCGAAGACGTACGGATACTGTACCTGCTTCTGCATCCTTAGGACCGACTATTAGTACTACTGGAATCTTCATCTCTGTAGCACGCTTAATCTTCTTCCCTAGTGAATCTGCAGAATCATCTACGCTAATACGCAATTTATTATTCTTAATCGGAGTATCGAGAACAACATCACTTAGTGTAGTGGTGATTTTATCAATATAGCCAGAGGTTTTATCATTAACGGTAAGGATGCGGACGTTTTCTGGAGCGCACCAGAATGGTAGCCAGCCAGCCGTATGCTCGAGGTAGACACTCATGAAGCGTTCAATAGAGCCGATAAGAGCGCAGTGAATCATGATTGGAGTCTTCTTAGAGCCGTCTGCGTCGACGTATTCTAGATGGAAACGATTAGGTAAAGCGTAATCTAGCTGAACTGTCGCTAATTGCCATTCGCGACCAAGTGCATCTACTGCCATAAAGTCCATCTTAGGACCATACATAGCTGCTTCGCCTACACCGATGAAATAATCCATCTTGTACTTGTCGGCCATCTCTTTAATGGCAGATTCAGCCTTCTCCCACATCTCTGGAGTGCCGATATAGCCATCGCCATCATCACGGAATGACAAGCGCAAATGCAGTTTCATATCAATCTTAGCATAGAGGTCCTTAGCTGATTCGATTAATTCACCAAAGATATCACCAATCTGTTCTTCCGTACAGAAGACATGTGAATCATCCTGAGTGATAGCACGCACGCGAGACAAGCCACCTAGCTCGCCCTTTCGCTCATCACGATAAACCATGGTGGTCTCTAGATATTTAATTGGGAGATCCTTATATGAGCGTGGGAGGCTGGCAAAAATCTGCGAGTGATGTGGACAAGAGACTGGCTTAAGTGCTAGATGATCGCCACTCTCTTGAGAAACAAACTGGAGCATCTCTGGAAACTTCTCGTAATGACCAGAAGTCTTGTATAGATCAATATTAGCAATATGTGGGATGCAGACCTTACGGTAGCCACGGTCCAGACGATAGCTCTGAGTAAATTCATTAAGAAGGTCGCGTAAAATCGTACCACGAGGAGTAAATAGCGGCAGGCCAGAGCCTACTAGATCACTAAAACAAAATAGATCAAGTTCCTTACCGAGCTTGCGATGATCGCGAGCCTTGGCTTCTTCCTGGCGCTTGAGATATTCATCTAACTCTTCCTGAGTAGCAAAGGCAACGCCATAGATACGAGTGAGCATTTCACGCTTCTCATCACCACGCCAATAGGCACCAGCTACACGAGTAAGCTTAAAAGCGCCAATCTCCTTAGTATTATCTACGTGTGGGCCTTTACATAAATCAGAAAAGATATCACCGAGATCGTAGAAGCTGATATCTTCCCCTTCCGGAAGCTCCTCGATGAGCTCCACCTTGTAATCTTGATGATTCTTCTTCGCCCAGGCAAGCGCATCTTCCCTAGATAATGTCCTCTGAGTCATCGGAAGGTTAAGGGATACGATCTTATGCATCTTCTTCTCAATCTTCGCAAGATCCGTATCGGATACCTTCGTGTCACCGAAATCTATATCATAATAGAAGCCATTGTCAATTGCTGGCCCAATACCAAATTTCACTGTAGGATAAAGCTCTGTCACTGCAGCAGCCAATACATGGCTAAGCGTATGTCTCATTTTTGCTAAATTGTCTGACGTATTCATCTCTATCCTTTCTGTTATGATATATATTATATCACAATATCTTCATCTAGCTACCTTTTGCAACATAACCCCGGAGCCTGGTGACGCGATATATTTGACTAACAGTATCCTTGAAACTATCGTGCGTAGCAACTTTATAGCCAAAGGCACTTTTTAGTAGTGGCCTGATATCGCTTAAAGCACTGCAGGTCAGAATAATTTCATTCGGCCTATAATCGTCTTGAGTAAATTTTTTATAGACTGCTTGCTTAATCATGCTAACAGTCAGTTCCCCGTCATCAATCAGAGAAATCCAGTCATCCACATAGAGTACATCGACCTTACGCCGGAGACGGAGCCGATAGTTATAGAAATTAACCGTTCTTGCAAGTGATTTCTGCGTCAAAATAAGCGTACGCTCTCTATTAAAAGTACCCGGATGAGTAAGGCATAAACCAATGAATTTCTGAGTCTTGTATTTGCGTTGTAAAAATTTGAGACTCGTGGCTGTAAGAAAATAGTTCGCTATTACAATCAGATCAGCTCGGCCAATGTACGGCTCCAGCGCAGCGAGGGCCTTCTTTCTGGCTTGCTTTGGACCCTTAAGATAACTATCGGCATTGCGCCAATCTATAACTCTAATTACTTCCACAGTCTGTATCTGCTCTTCTAGGTAGTCTGCAAACGACTCACCTCCGTAGCTACTATCAAAAACTACGATTTTTAACATTGTATTTATACCTTTCTCCTCCGATGACGATTATACAATAATCTGCGAATAAAAAATTTTTACTTTTTGTATAAATGAGACAAATGTCTATTTTGTTGAATAAAAGTACGGGGATAGTGTATGAATAGGGCCTAGATAGAGGTGATTTGGGTGTGTAAAAAACTACCCTCGGAAAGGTCTTCCCTTTTGTGGGGGTATGTGGTATAATTGTAGAAGTGGGTGATTAGCTCAGTTGGCTAGAGCGTCTCGTTTACACCGAGAAGGTCGGGGGTTCGAGCCCCTCATCACCCACCAAATTTGTTGTCAAAATCGCCTATCTTGGCGTTTTTTCTTGCTCGCTCTATCATAAATAGCGCTTCGCAAGAAGAAAACACCAATCTAGGCGATTCTGTCCAACAAATTACCGTTAAGACGCATGTTATAATAATAGATATGACAAATATTATTATTACTTCCGGACGTAAATATATTGATATTGATGCCTACGCCAGCATGATAGCCTATCGTGAACTATTGAAAGTCATAGACAATAATAATGTTATCGCATCTACAACTGCTACGCTTAATCAAAGCATTCCACCATTAATCTTAGATTTGAAGTATAGCCTGAATAAGCTAATCGATAATGGAAATGATAAGTATATTTTGCTAGATGTATCGAACCCTGATTTTTTTGATGAGCAAGTAAGACTGAGTAAAATAATCGAAATTATAGATCATCATACTGGCTTCGAGCAGTACTGGGCTAAATATCCCAATATTAAAACTCAGATTGAGTTCATTGGCTCTGTCTGTACTTTGGTTTACGAGAAGATTATTCAGTCTAGACATGTTGAAATCCTCGACACGGATTTATGCAAGCTATTAGTTGCAGGTATTCTAGATAATACTCTTAATCTCAAGGCCAGCATCACTACAGATCGCGACCGCAGTGCATACAATGAGCTATTAAGACTGGGTAAAGTCCCCGAGGATTTTTATAAGGAATATTTTTCTGCGTGTGAAGCTGAAATTACGAAAGATTTCGAAAAGGCTATCAAAGATGATCTAAAAATAGAGAAAGCCGGAATTTTACCTGAAGTCATCGGACAAATGATAGTACTAAATCTAGACAATTTCGACCAAGAGAAAATGAATGAATTTTTTGCTGCCTATCCAGAATGGATGATGAATGTTGTACTGCTAGAAGAAAGTAAGAGTTATATTTACTTCGGCGGCGACGGTGTTAGACAAAGATTAGAACAATTATTTGATAAAAAATGCGAAAATGACAATCTTTTGGTTCTAGATAAATTTCTACTTAGAAAGCAAATCATGAAGAAGGCGAGAGACGCCGTCTCTATATAATGTTAAAACCTGATTAAAAGAGCCTCGCCAAATTCGAATTAAAATGCGCCATTTTGGCGTTTTTTCTTGCTCGCTCGTCCGTAAGACGCGCTTCGTAAGAAGAAAACACCAATCTAGGCGATTCTGTTCAACAAATTACCGTTAAGTCGCGCTTCAATCAAAGAAATCACCCATCTAAGCGAAAATGCCTAAGGATTTGCATCAAGAGAAATGACGATACTAGTTGGTTTTTAGCTCGACTAGATGGCGAAAAAGCTTCCTGGTGATTCCCTTTTCTAGCCAATAATCTGCGCCGTGTTCTTCCTGATGAGCGAGAGCTTCGGTTATAAGCGTCAAGGTTTGCCCTTTGTTAAGATTTTGTATTTCTTGCTTGCCTATATTCTTCCCTAGCCTACATTCGAAATTGCCCAGGCTGGTGGAAGTAAACAAATTGTAATCATACATAATATCTAAAATATGATTATTGATATAAGAATGGTGACGACGGAAAATACTGGCGTGCCTCGCGATCCTCTTAAGCTCCCTCAGCTGGTCGCTAGTAAGAGTATTGAACGCCTCGATGGCTTGGTCTAGATGATTGGGAGTTTCGTATTCCATATGATAATTATTTTAGCTTGACGGCTGTGCCGTAGGCGAGGATTTCGGCGGCGCCACCCATGATGGTGGAAGAGCCGTAACGCATCTCTACAATAGCGTCGGCACCGAGCTTAGTGGCTTCCTTTATCATTCTGTCAGTGGCGATCTTGCGAGCCTGATCCATCATGTCAGTATAGCCCTTAATCTCACCACCGACGATGGTCTTCAGCCCAGCGACGAAGTCACTACCAGCATGCTTAGACTGGACGACTTGGCCCTTCACTACGCCGAGAGTCTCCTTAATAGTCTTACCAGCAATATTATCTGTTGTTGCAATAATCATACAATCTCCTTTACCTAGAATTATAATACAATATAGTAGTATCAGAAAGAGCAATATGATTAGTTGCTCTTGGAACTGCGTACCATATTATAAGTATTAACTCGCTCGTCCGGATACCCAGTCTGCGCTGAGACGATCTCGAAGCCATTTTTCTTATAGAGATTAATCGCTGGTGGATTGTCGGCTAGGACGGTTAGGTGCTGTTCTTCATATGGTAGACTCAGGAACTTCTCGAACAATTTGGAAGCGATACCTTTGCCACGCGCTGATGAGTCTGTCGCACACCATTCTACCTCGGCAACACCGTCTGGCAATGTCATGGCGTCATCCACCACTGCCTTCATGTAATTATTATTGGCGCGATCGAAATGCTCTGGAAGCGTAACACCGAGTGCCTGAAACTTAGACTTCATAACATCGGTATCCCATGGTTTAATCGTATTATCGGCATATATTAGAATCCCCAGCAACTCACCATTCTCCTCTGCAACAATGGTATGGTTCGGATCGAATAGGCCACCTTCTTCGCCAAACATAACCGAAGACATCTCCTCGGCACGCTCAGCATCGCCAAAGAAATCTGGACAAATATATGGATCTACTTGAAAAATCAGGTTACCAGCGCGCCTTAAATCATCCTTCTCCGGATCAAGTATTCGAACCTTTACTTCACTGGCAGTCTCACGGTCTTCTCCGTCATTCAGGGAGTCAACCATATCCTGCCATTGTTTTGCTAAATCGTTGTCCGTGGAATTAGAAGTTGTTTCAAAGTTGTTCATATCTTAAATGTTAGCACCTTATCTGTCTATGTGCAAGAGTTGACTATTTCTGGAGAACTCGGAGAACTACTTAGCGACACAACGGACTGGGAAGCCGTAGTACCGAGCATAGTAATACTGAGGATCCACATTCGAGGAATTGACGCTCAGGTAGTACATAAAGTAACTACCGAAGTACGTAGAGGACCAGAAGAAGCCGTTGCTACCCTGATCGGACGCTGAACTATAGTCGTAGTAGCCGGAGAGGGGCGTAGACAGCGCGTTACGGAAGTTAGTAGCGTCACTAGAATAAGCTGTGTAAAGGGCTTGATACTCACCACTAGCTCCACCTGTAGGCATTCTCCAGCCACTAGGACAAATGTCATAACTAGCGCTACTAGAATTGCTACTTGTACATATTGTACCAGCAGAAGCAGCACAGTAATTGTAATATACACCTATCTTACCACTAGCAGAGCCATATTTAGTACTTGCTACAGTATTAGCTGAAGCTGTATTAATCTGAGCAGCCGTATATGAATTGAATCCAGAAGTAGTAGACGATGTAGGTAGTGTGAATGCTACATTTGGTGACATATTAGTGTTAGACGTAGAAAGTGTTTCTTTAAGTGTTGCACTGCCTAACCTTAAGTTATCAAGTAGCCACACATTACCATCGGCTAACTTACCCACCATATAATCCTGATTGTCCCTCTTATCAGCCAATATCTTCGTATCCCCTATAGCCATAGCACTCGCATCGCTACTGGTGAAATCTTGCAAATAATCCTTCTTAGCGACACAGCGGACTGAGAAGCCGTAATTCCGACTAATGTTAACCCGAGGATCCACATTCGAGGAATAGACGCGCAGATAGTACATAATGGCACTATCGAAGTACGTAGAGGACCAGAAGTAGCCGTAGCTACCCTGATAGTCCGCTAAACTATTGCTGTAGAGGCCAGAGAGGGGCGTAGACAGTGCGTTACGGAAGTTAGTAGCGTAACTAGAATAGGCTGTGTAAAGGGCTTGATATTCACCACTAGCTCCACCTGTAGGCATTCTCCAGCCAGACGGGCAGATATCGTAACTGGCATTACCAGAACCTGAAACACTTGCATAACAGTAGCTACCAGCTGTAGCTGCACAATAATTGTAGTATACACCTATCTTACCACTAGCATTACCGTATTTAGTACTTGCAACAGTATTGGCTGAAGCTGTATTGATCTGTGCCTCGGTATAGGAGTTGAATCCTTCAGAGATAGATGTTGGCAGCGTGAATGATACACTTGGAGACATGTTAGTATTAGTCGTAGAAAGTGTTTCTTTGAGTGTTGCACTACCTAGCCTTAAGTTATCCAATAACCACACGTTACCATCGGCTAACTTACCTACCATATAATCCTGACCATCTCTCTTATCAGTTAGTGTCTTAGTATCACCTACAGCCATCGCGCTAGCATCACTGCTGGAGAAATCCTGTAGATAGTCTTTAGCGACACAGCGGACTGAGTACCCGTTGGTCCGAGCACCATTACTCTGAGGAACCACACTCGAGGAATAGACGCCCAGGTGGTGCATATAGAGACTACCGTAGTACGTAGAGGACCAGAAGCCGCCGTAGCTGCCCTGACTGCCCGCTGAACTATTGTAGTAGTAGCCGGAGAGGGGCGTAGACAGCGCGTCAAGGAAATTAGTAACGTTACTAGAATAGGCTGTGTAGAGGGCTTGATATTCACCGCTTGGTCCACCTGTAGGCATTCTCCAGCCACTAGGACAAATGTCATAGCTAGCGCTACTAGAATTACTGCTTGCACATATTGTACCAGCAGAAGCAGCACAGTAATTGTAATATACACCTATCTTACCACTAGCAGAGCCATATGTAGTACTTGCTACAGTATTAGCGTAAGCTTTATTAATCTGAGCAGCTGTATATGAATTGAATCCAGAAGCAGTAGACGATGTAGGTAACGTGAATGATACGCTTGGCGACATGTTAGTATTAGATGTAGATAGTGCATTTATGATTGTTTTACTACCTAGTCTTAAGTTATCTAGTAGCCAACAGTTACCATCAGCTAGTTTCTGGATATAGTAGCCTTCTTCATCACGTTTGTCATATACCATAGTCATATCACTAGGACAATTAGCTGTTGTAACATCCTGAATGTAGATTTTACTTACTTTACCATTAGCGTAAATAGTAGCATCAGATAGTGGCATAGTGAAAGTAGTAGTAGCAGTTGTAGTACTACCAAATGAGCTAGTAGTACCTGAGGTTTGTGACCATTCAGTGAATTCATTACCTTCTGATGGGGTAGCAGTAATATCTACTATTTGGTTCCATCTATAGTAATTAGTACTATATACTGGATCTGTAGTAACTGATGCTGATGATATGTAGGTAGAGTTCTTACCTACGGTTAATATATAGGTGTTTCTATATAGACTAAGGCTTAATGTAATGCCATCAGTGCTATCCATAGTAGCACTAGTAGTAGCAGTAGAGTTATTAGTACTACTGACAGTATTCTTATAGTTAGTTACTTGTTTA
>JAZQJM010000046.1:0-19390 GCA_045541635.1 Candidatus Nanosyncoccus sp. | reverse complement strand
CATCTAGTACAGAAGAAATCGCCTATGGAGATACTTGTAGTTATACTAAACAAGTAACTAACTATAAGAATACCGTCAGTAGTACTAATAACTCTACTGCTACTACTAGTGCTACTATGGATAGTACTGATGGTATTACATTAAGCCTTAGTCTATATAGAAACACCTATGCATTAACCGTAGATAAGAACTCTACCTATATATCATCAGCATCAGTTACTACAGATCCAGTATATAGTACCAATTACTATAGATGGAACCAAATAGTAGATATTACAGCTACCCCATCAGAAGGCAATGAATTCACTGAATGGTCACAAACCTCAGGTACTACTAGCTCATTTGGTAGTGCTACAACTGCTACTACTACTTTCACTATGCCACTATCTGATGCTACTATCTATGCTAATGGACAATCTAGTGCCATACCAATGCAAAACATGCCAGCTAGTGCATGTGTAACAAGTGCACCAACTAATGTACGTGATACCCGTGATGGCAATATCTATGCCGTACAGAGACTGGCTGATGGTAATTGTTGGTTACTTGATAACTTGAGGCTAGATATAAGCAATTCAGATGTACAAGCTAAAATGACTTCAAGTACTACTAATGCGACAGACACAATCCTTGGTTATCTCAAGAATGGTGGTGGGTCTAGTCCATATACTGGAACAGCTGTAGCTAATGTGTCTACTGGGTTCAGTTCATATAATACACCACAAATTAATACAACTTCTTCAGAAGATACCATAACTAGCTATGGTGCTGGTAGTGGTAAGATAGGTGTATATTACAATTACTGTGCAGCCTCAGCTGGCAGTTACTGCTATGCAAGTGCTGCAGGCTCTGGTAATGCCAGTTACGATATCTGTCCAGCTGGCTGGAGAATGCCTACCGGAGGGGCTAGTGGTGAATATCAAGCCCTTTATACAGCCTATTCTAGTAACACTACTAACTTCCGTAACGCACTGTCTACGCCCCTCTCCGGCTGGTACTACAGTAGTTCAGCATACGATCAGGGTAGCACCGGCTACTTCTGGTCCTCTACGTACTACAATAGTGACAATATGTACTACCTACTCGTCCATTCCTCGTATGTGAATCCTCAGAGGTACAATACTCGGGACTACGGCTTCTCAGTTCGCTGTGTCGCTAAGGATTATCTGCAAGATTTCTCTAGCAGTGATGCTGGTACGATGGCTGTGGGTGATACTAAGACACTAACTGATAAGAGAGATGGCCAGGATTATATGGTAGGTAAGTTGGCCGATGGTAATGTGTGGCTACTTGATAACTTAAGACTAGGTGCTGAGCCACTGAAGGAAACACTTTCTACATCTAACACGAATATGTCACCAGGCGTATCATTCACATTACCTACATCATCTACTTCTTCTGGATTCAATTCATATACAGCTGCTCAGATTAATACAGATTCAGCTAATACTGTAGCAAGTACTACATATGGCTCTGCTAGTGGTAAGATAGGTGTATATTACAATTACTGTGCAGCTTCGGCTGGTACATACTGCTACGCAAATGATGGCTCAGGCTCTGGTAATGCTAGCTATGATATCTGTCCTAGTGGCTGGAGAATGCCTACTGGAGGAGCTAGTGGTGAATATCAAGCTCTTTACATAGCCTATTCTAGTAACGCTACTAATTTTCGTAAGGCACTGTGTACGCCCCTCTCCCGCTACTACCTCAATAATTAGGCGTACCGTCAGGATAGCGACGGCTACTCCTGGTCCTCTACGTACTACAATGATACCAGTATGTACCGCCTGCGCGTCTATTCCTCGGGTGTGGTTTCTCAGGATAACGCTGGTCGGAGCATCGGCCACTCAGTCCGCTGTGTCGCTAAGGATTATCTACAGGATTTCTCCAGCAGTGATGCTAGCGCGATGGCTGTGGGTGATACTAAGACACTAACGGATAAGAGAGATGGCCAGGATTATATGATAGGTAAGCTGGCTGATGGTAATGTGTGGCTACTAGATAACTTAAGGCTAGGTGCTGAACCATTGAAGGAAATACTTTCTACGTCTAATACTAATATGTCGCCAGATGTAGCATTTACATTACCTACATCGTCTACTACTTCTAGATTCAATTCTTATACGGCTGCTCAGATTAATACAGCTTACGCCAATACTGTAGCAAGTACTACATATGGTAATGCTAGTGGTAAGATAGGCGTATATTACAATTACTGTGCTGCTTCTGCTGGTACAATATGTACGAGTAGTAATTCTAGTAGTGCTAGTTATGACATTTGTCCTAGTGGCTGGATGATGCCATATGGTAATACTGCTAATAAGTCCTACTATTACTTATATGATGGTAATCCTACTAACTTCCGTAACGCGCTGTCTACGCCCCTCTCCGGCTATTACTATAGTAGTTCAGCGGACGATCAGGGTAGTAACGGCTATTTCTGGTCCTCTACGTATGGCGATAGTTACAGTATGTATCGCCTGGGTGTCGATTCCTCGAATGTGTATCCTCAGGATTACAGTACTCGGGACAGTGGCTTCTCAGTCCGTTGTGTCGCTAAGTAGTTCTCTAGCTAGTCCCTTAGAATCCTAATTATATAAAGTACTCATTATCGAAGTCTGAAAGTGCGAAAAGAGGGATTATCTGGTTTGCATAGAAATCAAAGTCTCAAAAACATAGTAATTGTAGTGATGAAATGTAAGATTATGAGTGAATTTTAGATAATCGTTATGGTATAATTAAGTTATGTTTAAGAGAAAATCTTCGCGAGGATTTACGCTGATAGAACTATCGCTATCTTTAGTCTTCATTGGGATTTTGTCGATTGCGATTGTGCTGATTATATCTAATACGGTGGCGTCATATAGGCGTGGACAGACACTTAATAGTATTGCGACGATGGGGATGGATCTGGTGGATGATTTTCGCTCGGCTGTACAGAATTCGTCGGCTAGTACGGCTTCTTCGGATTGTATGATTTTCTATGGGCCGGGAGCCGTGAGGGAGCAGTGTATTAACGATAATGCTAGTAATTTTACTAGAGTAACGAAATATGCGAGTGTGAGATTATCTGATACGGAAGTAATAAATAATGTACCAGTATATGGGGCTTTCTGTACGGGGAGTTATAGTTATATATGGAACTCTGGGTATTTTGAAAATAGTGAGATTAATGCTGAAGGGCAGGATCGCCAAGTGATGGGTACAGCTTCGGCAGTGTTAAAATATCGTAATCTTAATAATAATGTAGTGACGGTACAGAAGAGCTTGAGGACAATTGATGGGGATAGGCCTTTCAGGCTACTGAAGGTGCGTGATGATTCGCGAGCTGTGTGTGTGTCGGTAGTGCGTAAATATAACGGTAGAGATTATGAAAATAATTATAAAGCGCCTAGTAATGATGCGCTAAGTAACGTGTTCGATATTAGTGAAGGATATGGCGTGGTGGTGGAAGAGCCGGTGGATTTAATTCTGGCTGACAATGATAATAATTTGGTATTATATGACCTAAACATTGCAAAACCAGCAGAAAGTGGTACAAGGACTAATGCTTTCTATGCTGCTTCGTTTATTTTGGGAACAATGGGTGGAGGAATCAATATTAAGGCGACAGGGAACAACTGTACTCCTCCGATGGAATACGAGACGCAAGATTTTGACTATTGTGCGATTAATAAATTTAGTTTTGCCGTGCAGGCGAATGGAGAATAAAATGAAGCAGAAAATTAGAAAGTTCAGAAAAGGTGTAGCGTCGTTCTATATTGTGGCTTTCTCTACCTTGATACTAGTGGTGCTTGCGACGAGTTTCGCGACGGTGATTTTGTCGGAGACGACTCGTACGTCAAATGATGATTTGTCACAGTCGGCATATGATTCGGCGCTAGCTGGAGTAGAAGATGCTAAGTTGGCTTTCTCTAACTATCGGAGATGTATAGAAGCCGGGGAAGTAGCGAAGGCGCCTGACGGCAATGGCGTAGTAACTTGTGCAGAAATTATCTACTGGATGGAACACCCAGATTGTGATATGGTGGCGCACATCCTCGGTAGAATTAGAGAGAATGAAAGTGGCGAAGTAATGGTGGCTGATACGGTGGCTGCGTCTGGTGGTAGTGTGACAAGCAATATGAATCAAGCGTATACTTGTGTAATTATTAAGTCGATACTCGATGGATATCGGGCGAATTTGTCTACTTCTACACCAATTAGAGTAATAAAAGCGAATTTTGCTAATGGTGTAACAGCTGCAGACATTAAGTCCGTAAGGCTAAACTGGTATGCGAATAGGAAAGATGTGGCGTTCTATTATGGGAATATTTTGCAAGACGGGTCGGACTGGAGGCCAGTGTTCCAGCCTGCACTAATTAATAAGACAGTGACTCCTCCGACGATTGAACTACAAATGATACAGACGGCGAAGAAGTTCCGAATCAGTGATTTTGATATTACAGTGAATGGCAAAACGGATCGGGCGACGATGTTCATGGTGCCGATTAATCGGACGGATGTCGCGCAGGTAAAAAATGATTTTATGACTGGGTTATGGAATGGTAAATCTAATGATATGACGAAAGAACAAGTAGCGAAGACAAATGATAGAATGGTATCGAATAAACCGTATGGTGTGTATTGTCCAGCAAATTCGGACAATGACTTTATGTGTACGGTGACAATAGATCTCCCGGAGCCGATGTCTGATAATGGCGTATGTTCTAATGCTGATGGGAGCTGTGCAAGGAATGATGATACTTTCATGTTTGCGTTGTCGCTACCTTATGGACAGCCAGATACGGATTTTGCACTGGAGTTCTTGTGTAATGATGGGGTGGCTTGCGTAACGATGGTGAACGAAGCTGCAGGCGTAACGTCTCATGTGGCTGAAACTAAAGACACGCAGATATTGATTGACTCGACTGGACGCGCGAACGACTTATATCGTAGAATTGAGACTCGGTTAGAGACGGCTGACACTTCGTTCCCATATCCTACTTATGCGCTAGAACTATTAAGTAATAATGGTAGCAGTGTACAGACAATCCTTAAAGATATGACTGTAACTACTGAATATAATTTCTATAAATAATTGCGATATTGACGTGTGGTCATTCAGAATGGCCACAAAAATCAGCCTAGGTTAGGGGGGTTAACCTAGGCTGATTAATGCTTTCAATAATTCAATAAGAAAATTGAGAGGAACGAAATCGTGGTTGCGGGGGTTGGATTTGAACCAACGACCTTTTGGTTATGAGCCAAACGAGCTACCAGGCTGCTCTACCCCGCGATATAAATGAACAAAGTTAGATAATATCTAACTTGTATTATTATATATTATTTTACATAAAAAGTAAAGAGGTATTATCGTCTAAGGCGTTGTTAAATAATTTATGTGAAGGATTATCACTGTTGGACGGGTCCTGTCAGTCGTTTTCCTCCCCCATTTCGCAAAGCTCAATGGGGGTCCCCCTCCACGACTGTCGCCCGTCCATGTAACACTTTAGCTCACTGCTGGACGGGTCCTGCCAGTGCTTAGTGGGACTTTCTTTGGCAAAGAAAGTCCCAACGAAAGAAACTATAGCATGAAAATTGAAATGGAAGTCAATTCCATTTCAATTTCTGATTATGGATTCAGAATCCTTTGTGATTTATTGGAAAAATGTGTTATTAGTATTTAAAATACATTTTAAATACTATTCAATAACACTTTATTTAAGGAAATTCTTGGCTGCGAGCTTGACGGCTTCGCTGTTATTGCCAATGACGTGTGGAGTAGAAGCGATGGAACTAATGGCGATGCGCTGTCTTAAGGCAAGAGCAAGCTCTTCGATAAGAAGATCAGAATGCTTACCGACGATGGTGGCGCCAATGAGATGGCCCTTACTACTTGCGAGGAGCTTAACGAAGCCATAAGTATCATTGTTGATATAGCTGTATGGCAGATCTTTGAAATAGACGATTGAGCGTTTGCATTTAAGATCGCGCGCTGTAAGGTCGCGTTCGTTCATGCCAACTACGGAAACGCTTGGAGAAGTGTGGATGGTGCGAATGAAGCCAGCGTAATTCTGGAGAACTTTTGTATGATTAATGAGACTATTAGTAAGTAAATTAGCTTGATAGACACTGATGTCTGTAGAGGAATCAGTGGTGCCGATGGCGTCACCGATGGCATAGATATGCTTGGCTGTTGTCTCGAAATTTTTGTCAACTTTAATGCCGGTACGTTTGTATGAAACGCCAGTATTCTCAAGGCCGTAATCGATGACTGGCTCATGGCCGGTGGCCATGACGATACAATCTACGCGAACCATTTTCTCTTGACTGTTAGTGGAGAAGATGACAATCTTAGAACTGGCATCCTGAGAAAGCGCGACTACTTTGGCATGAGTGATGACGGTGATACCGAGACTACTGGTGAAATATTCGGTCATACAGGCACCGACTTCCTTATCTTCCCGCGGGAGAAGGCGAGTGCCGAGCTCCATAATGATAACCTTTGTGCCAAGTTTGGCATAATATTCGGCAATTTCGCAGCCAGTAGGTCCTCCACCGACGACAAAAACGCATTGTGGTAAGCGACGAATCTTAAGAGCTGTGGTGGGAGTAAGATAATTAACAGCATCTAGGCCTGAAATGCCTGTGTATTTAAGTTTAGCACCAGTAGCGAGGATGAAATTACTTGCTGTGTATTCGGAATTACCTAAGCTAATGGTGTGAGGGTCGAGAAAATGGGCATGACCATTAAGTAAAGTAACATTCGCAAGAGATTCTTTATAAAAATTAGCAAACCAGTCCTCCATGCGCTCTTGATGGGCAGTAATGGTGGGTAGATTGAAATGAATATCTTGCCCTGTGGTGGCTGGATGCGTGGTTAAGTTATAATAATTCTTAGCGAAATTAAGACTGGTAGAAGTGGGAATGTTGCGAGTAGTGACTTCGGAGCCACCGAAATTCGCTTCTTCGACAAGAGCGACATGTTTCTTAGTACGAGAAAGTCTAAGCGCAGCTGTACGTCCAGCTGGACCACTACCTATAATGATATAATCGAAGTCGTATTTCTGTCCCATTTTATATTATTCTATCATAATTTTCATAAACATAAGCTAAATCTGAGTTATATTTGCGTAATTTCTTGGCGACGATACGAATGATGTCTTGCTCGGTGAGGCGTGTGGTCTTCGGGAGAGATTTTGCTGCTTCGTCGAGTGATTTCTTAATGAAAACTTCAGCAGAACCTTCGGGGATATTGAGGGCCTTGGCATGGAATTTGAGTGTGCGAGTAATTGCCTTAATTGTTTTAGAATCCATAATTAATGACTCCTAAATAAATGGTGAGTAAAGCAAGCAGGAAATAAGCTAGGCAGAGAATGAATTTAAAATGTGGTTTTAGCTTAATTCGGAGACGCTGGAGGTTGGCTAGATTATATCCCATATGAAAATAAGTGCGAATGGCAAATAGTGGAACGGTAGCTACTAATATATATAATATAATATATGGTGCGCAGGTGGTGGTGGCTCTGATGATAGCTACGGATGAAATAATGAAAAGTGGAAGAGTAAATAATAACTCAAGGCTTGGCGTAATGATGCCGAGAATGATTGCGTCAGAGCGGTTCTTAATGTGTTCGGCGCGATAAGTGAGGTGACGAGCGATGCTCCGCGAAATAAATAGCTTGGTACCAGTAACGCTGGCGCGACCTGGCTTGAAATAGAAAAAGATCATTAAGATTGACTCGGCGAGAAAAATTCCAGCCATAATCCATAGAAAAATGTGATTAACGGAACTCTCAAAAGTAGTAATTAAAGAAACGATGAGAAAGACGATTATAAAAGTAGCTGCATTGAAAATTTCATTGCCTAGAATGAAAGAAAGACTAGAATCGTCGGCACGTTTTGGGGACTTTTTAGCAATAGCGGAATGGTAGAAAATTGCGAAGACACTGGGATTTAACTGTAAAAAGGCCTGAATAAGCAGAGCAGTAAGGAAAATTCCAATAGAGGTGAAAAAACTCATGCTTTAATTATACCATGAAGGGGGTTGATTTTCTAGTGGGGATATGATAGTGTGATGGGCATGAAAAATATTTTGAAAATTTTCGTAGGCATGGTGGTGATATGCTGTAGTGCATTGAATGTGATAAAAGTGGCAATTAATGAGAATGTTAAGACTGCTCGTGCTGCTGAAATTCAGAATGATGATGCACTTAAAGAATTGCCTGAACTATTTATCAAAGCCGTTAATCCTGGATATACGATTGATGGCAAAAGTAATGTCGGAGAAATGATTGAAATTGGCAGAAAGAACTCCGACACATTGGTTTCGCTCGCTGGCATTAAAATTAGCTATACTAATTCAAGCGGGAATGCGTCGATTCTGGCAGAGTTTCCCGAGCACAGTTCCATGGCTGGCGAGACTTTCCTCCTTCGGTATGCTAGCTCACCTGACAGTGAGCTAGCTGCCATGATGTATAGTAAGACGCTGGCATTCAGTGCTGGGCCACTAACGATCATGCGAGGAGATGAGGTGATTGATAGTGTGTGTTGGACTGGAAAAGATGGCTGTTACAAGCCTTTCAAATCGGCTGAGCCAACGGTATTGGTGAGAAATCTCGAAACTAATGAATTTGAGCATTTGAGCCAGTATGAGCCACAGTATGATGCTGGTAGTTATAAGGTGGAAGATGTGGCTATGGATGAAGTGGAACAGAAAGTGAGCCAATGCAGGGGTGTGGTGTTTTCGGAGATTTTAAGTTATTATGAGACGCTGAAGAGTGAGCAATTTATTGAGCTACATAACTCGAAAGCCGAACAAGTGCTACTTGATGGATGCCAGATAAAATACAAGAATAAGCTGTATCCATTGAATGGAATAATAAAAGCCGATGGGTATTTTGTGAGGTGGCTGGAAGATTTTAGTTTGACGAAGAATCCTAGTTCGTCAAACGTGATTGAACTTGTGGATACTGACGGAATGGTGATTGATAAGTTGGAATACTATAACGGGCAGAGAAAAGGCGCGTCGTATGCTTTTGTGGGCTATGATGAAAAAGGTGAGGAAATCTGGAAGGTAACTTATGCGCCGACGCCAGGAGAGGCAAATAATTATCAGGAATATAGAACTTGTGAGGAGGGTAAAGTAATAAATGAGAAAACTGGTAATTGTGTAAAAATAACCACGATAGCAGAAAAAGTGTGCGGTGAAGGACAATTTCTAAATATTTTAACTGGGAGATGTAAGAAAATTACAAGCGATAGTAGTGCTACGGAATGTAAGGAGGGATATTATCGGAATCCTGAGACTGGTAGATGTAAGAAGGAGACCAATAATGATGGGGCAGATTATGCGCTAGTGCCAGAAACTTATGAGGAAAAATCTTCCTTCGTGGCAGTGTGGGCGATTGTAGGGGTAGCAATAGTGGGAGTGGGGGTCGCGATTTGGGAGTTTAGGAGGGAGATTCTGAAGCTAATTTATAAAGTTTTTCGATGATGTCATTAAAGACTTCGTCACGAGAATGGTTACCGTCAATCTTAATTAGGAGGCCGAGATCTTCATAGTGAGCAAGAACTGGCATAGTCTTAGTGTGGAATTCTTCAAGACGAGTATTGAAAACGGCTGGATCTTTGTCGTCACTACGATCGCCACGGTCATTTAATACCTTGGCATTGTTAAAACGATTAATAGCTTCGTCGACTGAAATATCTAGATAGAGTACGGCCTTAATATCATGGCCAGCGCTGGCTGCTGCTGTCATGACGGCAGTCTCTTCGCCAGACCAGCGTCCAATAGAAGACAGAATTAGAGGATACTCAAATAAATCTGGACGTTCGAAGTACGGTAATACCCACTCATAGAAGATATTGGTAGGAATGAGGGCGCCACTTTCGGTGAGATTCTGACTAGTCTCGGCTTCTTTGGCACGAATAATAATGCCAGAAGACAGAAATTTGCCTGCAAGAATGGTGGCAAGTTTGATACCTTGGGTGTCTTTGCCTGACATCGGCAAACCAAAAAGATTAATGGAGCCAGTGCCTAGCCAGGATTTAATTGTGTCTATCATACTATCCATAGGATAATTATAACAGAGTAAAGGTGTTTTATATAAAAATAGTGGTGATTGTGATTCGGTGTCAAGGTAATGATTAGCAGTCTTGACATTTGAGTGCTAATTTTCTATAATATAAGCATGGAAATAACTGAGCGTCAAAGACAGATTTTGAGTCAAATTATTGAGGAATACGCCGAGACGGCATCGCCAGTAGGGAGTGTGACGATGGCGAAACTTTTTCAGGTGTCGCCGGCTACAATACGAGCCGAAATGGCAAGATTAGAGAATCTGGGGCTAATTGCTCAACCACATACTTCAGCTGGGCGAGTGCCGACAGATGCTGGATATAGGTTTTATGTAAATAACTTGGAGAGCTCAGGACACAGTAGAGAAAATCAGCCAGCGTTGGAGCGTGGTGCGCACGCATTGGAAGTAAGAGTGAATTCGCAATCACGTGCTGATGCTGCAATTAGGGGAGCAGTGGACGCATTGGTGGAGTTAACTGGTAATCTGGGGCTCGCGACTATTGATGGGCAATTGTATCTATCGGGAATCTCGAGGCTTTTTACGCAGCCAGAATTTATGGATACAAGACGTGTGCAGGCTGTGGCGAAGTTACTTGATAATTTAGAGCCATGGCTAAGAGAAGCTGCTCCTGGAGAAGCATTGAATATTTTTATTGGGCATGAGAATCCGATTGGCAAGAACTCGGAAGTTTCGTTGATTATTTCGAAGTTTCGGTCGCCGTTTTCGGATAAGAGCTATATTGGCGTGCTGGGGCCGACTAGACAAAATTATTCGAGAGTGATGGCGCTAGTAAGACATGCTGGGGCGATGCTAGAAGGAATTTTGTAAAGGAGAAGAATGAAAATGAAGGACGCAAAAAAAGAAATTACAAAAGAAGAAAAAATAATTAGTGAGCTTGAGGCAAAAAATGCCGAAATGTTAAATGATTTGCAGAGGACGAGAGCTGATTTTGAAAATTTCCGTAAGCAAGTGGAAATGCAGAAAGAAAACGAGAAAAATGCAACAAAACTCGCTACTGTATATAAAGTATTGCCACTTCTTGATGACCTCGGTAGAGCAATCGCGAGTTATGAAGAATTAAAGCCACTGGAAAAATCGCTAGAGAAGACGCTTGATGGGCTTAGTTTGAAGAAAATCAAATCTGATGCTGGAGTGGATTTTAATCCAGACCTGCATGATGCGATCATGGTAGAAGGTGATGGCGAGAAAGAAGTGATTATGGAGACGCTGAGGGATGGTTATTATTACGAAGGGGTGGTGCTACGCCCTGCGATGGTAAAAGTCCAGAAGGTGTGATATTATTATAATTAATAAGTAGAAAGGATAACAGATGGCCGAATACAAGTTAAAGCTAGAAAAACGTGAGATTGTCGGGAAGAAAAGTGCTGAGCTACGCAAAGATGGCATGGTGACTTCTGTAGTGTATGGTGGTAAAGAGCCTATAATGACAGCATCTGATTATGTGGCTACGCAGAAGGTATTGGAGCGTGCTGGCTACCATTCGCCGATTGATCTTGAGATTGATGGCAAGAAGAAACTTGCTATCGTGAAGAATGTGCAGGTGAATCCAGTATCTCGCCAGATTCTTAATGTGGAATTTCAGGCAATTTCGGCAAAGGAAGCTGTGACCGCGACTACTCCAGTGAAAATTGTAAACTTCGAAGCATCAGAGGCTTCTAAGACCTATCATTATTCAATGAATCAGTCCGTAGAAGAGATTGAAGTAAAAGCAAAACCAGCTGATCTTCCTAATGATCTCGAGATTGATGCGTCTAAGATGGAAAGTCTAGAAGATAAGCTAACAGTGGGTGATATTAAATTACCTGCTGGGGTGGAATTTGCTGATAAAGAACTAGGTCGCGAGATGGTGGTAGCTTCGCTATTTGATCCAGCTGCTGAGGCCGAGAAGCGTGAGGCTGAATCTGAAGAAGAAGCTCCAGAAGCTGCTGACGTACCATCTGAGAATGGTGAGAAGCCTGCCGAAGAGGGCACGGAAGAGGCTTAATATATTATCGTGAGTCAAATAACCACGGCACTTAAAGGGCCGTGGTTTTTGGCAGGTTATTCAATGAAATGGAGAGTTATTAGCTTAGGGCTTCGGCGTTAGCCTTTAAGCGAGCGAGGAAGGCATCGCGAGCGAAGGAGAGATTCTCTGGTTGGCCGACCCAGGCATTCAATGCTGGATCCTGAAGGGCACGTGCAAAAGAGAAAGTGAGTGGCCAAGGGAATGGGCCGTTATCTATAATGGCAGCAAGATTAGCTGTGGCTTGTTCTGGAGTCTGGCCACCGGACAAGAAGACGATGCCAGCTAGGTCGTTTGGTACGTGTGATTTGAGGACATCGGCAGTGAAATGTCCGACTTCGTCTGGTGTGGAGCCTTCTTTGTATTTTTTGCCAGCTAGCACCATGTTGCATTTTAATAAACAGGCACGTAGATTAACATCGGCTTCGTTAAGAGCATGAAAGAGCTCGTCTAGGATACGACCAGTAGCTTCGGCGTTTTTCTCGATAGGGTAATCGCCGTTATAGACAACTTCGGGCTCTACAATAGGGACGAGGCCGGCGAGCTGACATTCTTTAGCGTATTCGGCTAGGATGCGACAATTTTCCTCGATGGCATGGATGGATGGAGTAATGATTTCGCCAGAAGGTGAAAGTGTGAGATTAAAGGCTGCACGCCATTTAGCGAAACGAAGACCCATTTGATAGTATTCCTGCAAACGAGATTTGAGAGTGTCAAGGCCTTTGGTGTAAGTTTCGTCGGAATTATCGAGGGGTGCGAGGCCCTGATCGACTTTAATGCCTGGAATGATGCGTTTAGCAGTAAGGAGATCGATATATGATCTGCCACTGTTGTCGTGGTCGCGGGCTGTTTCGTCAAATAATATGACGCCGTTAAGATAATTTTGGAGATTGGGGCTGGACAAGAAAATGTCGCGATAAGCATGACGATTAGCAAAAGAATCGGTGATGCTGAGTTCGGCGAATTTCTTCTCGATGGAACCACCTGATTCGTCGGCTGCGAGGATGCCTTTGCCTGGTGCTACTAGGTTTCTTGCGATTAACTCGAGATTGTCTTCTCTTGCTGAAGAGGCGAGATTTTCTAGTTCGGCGATGGAGAGGGTGGAGTCAAGAGTGGCGTTTTCGACATTAATGCGAGCCATTTTGAGGCTGTATTCTACAGTTTTGCCGAGGACGAATCCACCGAGAATAGTGGCTGAGAGAATCGAAAAAACGGATAAATGAGTCATAGTGTCGATACGACTTGGGGAGATGTGTTCGGTAATATTGAGATATGATAAAGTATCTTCGGAGAGGGAAATTATCTTATTTTTGTCGAAATTAGCAATGATGGAGTGTGGAGGCTGCGATGAAGGGAGCGCCGAGGATTTTGCCGATTTACCTCTGTTATGCTCGAGAAAGATGAGATCGGCATGGCGAATAATACTGGTAAGAGTAGTATCATAAGCATCTTTGACATAGAGAATCAGTTTAGTGTTATGAGAAAAATCCAGATATGCATTAATGCGATCGATGGCGCTAGGGGTGAGATTGGCTGAACGGTCAATATAGAGATAGTCTACCTGTTCGGACGGAGTGGTGAAGATGGTTTTCTCTGGGGTACTAGAAGTAAAATAGGTAGTGCCATTATCTGAAGTTAGGATATAGCGATATGTAGTAATAGGGTTCATTGGTACGGCGCCAGTATCGTCGTAGTGGAAATCCGAGCCAGCGATGGTAGTGTTAAGGCCAATTTTGCCTAAGACTTCCATTGTGATGGCTGCGCCACCGAAACTACTATTGCGACGGAAAAAATGATGGCTAGAAGCATCGAAACTCAAATCAAGCCAACTAATATTATTCGCATCCTGTTCGAATGACTCTGTGCGAGGATCTAATCTAAGATAAACATCTTTTATGACGTTACCCACCACTAATATATGCATATTTTGATTATATCATGTAATGCTTGTGGTTTTGAAAATTTTTTGTTATTTTATAATGCCGAGGATGCCTTTGAGAGCAAAGGCTGTGTCTTCGTGGCTACGGACGGTGATAGTATCAATACCCATTTGTACGACTGGGTAATCGTTGCCGCCTGGGGATGTCATGTCGCCAAAATAGAGAATGTCGGACTTGTTAACTTTTAATTCTTCTAGTAAATGGTTCATGCCGAATTCTTTATTCATGCCTGGAAGAATGGCATTTATGGAGGTAGTGCCACCAATTTCGTAATCGTAAGCGGGTGCTAACTGCTTCGCGAGGGCGACAATCTGCGTGCGTTTCTTACAGTCGGGATCCCAAGCGTATTTCTCGGTGGTGCCGGCGTGCTGGCCGAGAGCAGAGAAAGTGACTTGTGAAAGGCGATTTTCGATGATGGAATCACCAGGCTGTAAAAGATCTTCCTCCCAGTAATTGAGCTGCTTGGCTGCTCTCTCTAGGGCGTTCGTAATCTCGGTGACTTGAGTATCGGTCAGTGGGTAGTTGTAGACTTGTTCCCAATCGTGTTTATCGATATTGTAGCGATAATATTGAGTGCCCTGCGCAACGAACAAATGTAAATGCTGCAATTGCTCCTCGGTAGGATGTGGTAAGCGATCGACAATCTGGATGAGGAATTGATCGAATTTCTGACCAGAAATAGGACAAATGTCGAAGTGGTCGAGGCATTTTACTAACAAATCGGCGATTTCGTCATTGATTGGAGTCTTGGCGACGTTCAATGTCTGATCTATGTCAAAAGCTAAAATCTTCTTCATGTTTTTTATTATACCATGCTATAATGGTGATATGAAAACGTTCATAGTGGGCAACTGGAAGTTAAACTTCACGGTGGGTGAAGCTTCGATTTATTTACATAAGTTAATGAGGAAGATACCTGTATATCGTGATGTAGAAGTGGTGCTTGCGCCTTCGCTACTTGCGTTGCAGCCATTGTCGTTGCAGATTGACAGGCATAAGGCAAAACTAGCTGCGCAGAATGGATTTTATCGTGATTATGGGGCTTTCACTGGTGAGACATCTTTCAATCAATTGAGGGGGATGGTGAACTATGCGATTATTGGACATTCGGAGCGAAGGTATATTTTCGGTGAGGATGATAAAATGGTAGCGAAAAAGGTGGCTGCTGCCGTAAGGAATAAGATTACGCCAATCATATGTATTGGCGAGACTGAATCGGAGAGAGCGTTTGGTGAGACGAAGGATGTAATTCGTGATCAGCTACTAGGTGGGCTGTCAGAGATAGGTGAAGATGATGTAGATAAGGTGATAATTGCCTATGAGCCGGTATGGGCGATTTCTTCGGTAAAATCGGCAAAACTAGCGACGCCAGATGAAGTGGCTGAGGTGGTGAAGATGATTCGGGGGATTTTGAAAGAAACTTATGGTGAAAAAATAGAGTCTAGTGTGCCAGTATTATTTGGTGGAAGCGTGAATCCATCTAATGCTGGTGGGTACTTGATGGTGCCAGGGATTAATGGACTGCTAGTGGGTGGGGCATCCTTGATTTTGAGTGAGTTTACTGATATAATCGAGGTAGCAAAGAGAGTTAAATGATGAATAAGCGTTATATTGATTTTGTGCCACGCGAGAAAAGAAGTAGTAGCGTGAGAAATGCTAGTACTGTGTCAGCGAAGGCTGATACTACTAGGACGTCTAGTGATGCTGGTGCAATCAATGTTTCGAATATTGGGCGTACATCTCAGGCTAGTATTATAGAAAATAACGAAGAAAAACCGATTACTAGTGCTAGGAAGCGTATGTTCCGTGGTGTCGGTCGGCGTGCGTCTAGTAGCAATGATGATTCTAGGATAAGTGCGTCTAGCAATACTGTTAAGACACGTGAATCCAGTAGTGCTCGTGTGGGGGCTGATTCAGTGGCGAGGACTCGTCTAACTGAGAAAGTTGAGCCACAAATGACGGAAGCGCCGAAATTTGGAATTATCGAAGATTATCAGCCTAAATTTGTAAAGACTGATGTGAAGAAAAGACCACTTAATACGGCAAAAAAGACGACCCCGGCGAAAAGAGTGGTGAAATCGTCGGCAGAGACCAGGACTGAAGTGGGTGCTGGTAAGGGTGGAATTGGTACTGCTAGTGTAGATAAGAGAGGTAACACTAGCAGTATGTCCAGGAATACTGGATATACTGAGAAGGGTAGCATGACTAGTGCTGCTTCAAGGATAAATAATGCTCGTCCTGATAGTACGAGGCTGCGTGCCGGAGTGACAACAACACCACGACTGAGTGGAGCTAATGCACTTAAGCGAACAAAAAGTCCATTTGTAAATACAGAGAAGATTACTAAAAGGCCACTATCGAAGAATGTTTATCAGAAAAAGGCTGTGGTTCCTAAGGAAGAGCCGTCTGGGCTTGTGACGATTATTGCGAAGCCAGAGAAGGATTCGAAAGCTGGATTAATTATTGCGATTATACTCACGATTATCCTGGGGGCAGCTGCTGGTACGGTAGCGTTTCTGCTGTTACCTAAGTAAGGAGGGGGATTGGATAAGAATCCTTTTCTTAAATATGTAATGAAAGCTGAGAAAGGTGAGGTTTTTCATTCTTCTGCTTATGGTAAAGCGCAGAATGGTGCTGCGATGGGTGTAGCTTCGACAGAGAGTTTTGCGAAGCGTAAAATGATGGAACAGAATCGCCAGCGAGTGCGTGGGTATAGGGATGCAGAAGTGGTGAGCCAGGCGCGTGCTGGAGCACCTAGAGCGAGGACTTATGATGGGGCTATGAATAACGGCAATCGTATCGGCATGAGTGGTGCTGGTGCTGCTATTGATAGGGCCGGAAGTGGTATAGGTAGGACTGGCGTTGGAACTGGCGCTAATAGGACTGGTATTGGTGGTGCTGGTGTGAATGGAACTGGTATGAGGGCAAATAGCGCAAGGGTAATGCCAAAAAGTATTGGTATTTCTGGGAAAAAATGATATAATGTAAGGTATGGTGGGATTAGCTCAGATGGTTAGAGCGTCTGATTGTGGTCCAGAAGGTCGTCGGTTCGATCCCGATATCCCACCCCATTTATGGCTAAAATTTCACATCTTGGCATTTTTCCTCCTTCGCTCTATCAATAATAGCGCTTCAGTCGGAGAAAATACCAATCTGTAAAATTTTATCACATAAATGTCGTAATAATGTTTCGCTCGGAGAAGATATCAATTTGCGAAATTTAAAATGTAAATTACTGTGTTAGAATATATATAGTAGATTTGAAAGAATTTGCGGGTATAGTACAGTGGTTAGTATGCAAGTTTTCCAAACTTGAGATGAGAGTTCGATTCTCTCTACTCGCACCAATATCAGCCTTTAAAGAGGCTGTTTTTTGTGGTGAAATGTGATGGTAAGTGCGAAGTAGTTTGAAGAATAATGGATTTTATTGAATTAAAAAGCTTATGTTATGATATAATGACATTATGGATGGGTATAATTTAACACACAAAGTTCCAACTAGAAAAGATTTTATAGATACAGTTGATTTTGAGCAGTCAGAAATACTGGATATTATTACGACTTCTCGTACTGTACGTGAATATATTAAGAATGGTGGATATCTCAACGCACTGTTTCATAAGTCGCTTGGGATGATTTTTGAACAGAAATCTACGAGAACGAGAGTATCTTTCGAGGTGGCGATGGTGCAGATGGGTGGACATGCTCTGAATCTGGCGCCAGGTGCGATTCAGCTAGGTGGACATGAGACGATTGAAGATACGGCCCATGTGCTAGGGCGAATGTGTGATATGCTGATGTCTAGAGTGGACAGGCATGAGTCGATTGAGGCTCTTGCGAAGTATTCAGCAGTGCCAGTTATTAACGGTATGAGTGATAGATGCCATCCAACACAAGGAGTTGGCGATATGATTACGATTTTTGATCATTGGCCAGCTGGTAAGCAAGCAAATCAGATAAAGGTAATTTTCGTGGGTGATGCAACGCAAGTATGTAATACTTTGCTTGATATGACTACGAAGATGGGAATGAATTTTGTCCATTATGGTCCGAAGAATCATAAAGTGTCAGACGAATGGCTAGAGATTGGTGCGAAGAATGTAGCAAAATATGGTGGTTCCTGTGCTTGGACAGATGACCCGAGTTGTCTCAATGGGGCAGATTTTATCTATACGGATGTATGGTATGGGCTGTATGATAAAGAGACGCCAAAAGAAGTATATATGAAGGAATTTTACCCTAAGTACCAAGTGAATGATGAGATGATGCGTGCGACTGGGAATCCGAATTGTAAATTTATGCATTGTTTGCCTGCAAATAGGAATGAAGAAGTGACTGATTCGGTGTTAGACGGGCCGAATTCGGCAGCTTGGGATGAAGCAGAAAATCGTCTAACGGCGCAGAGGGGATTAGTGCTGTATTTCGGTGGAGTAGCACAAGCTACGCTGGATTATATTAAACAGCAGAAGGAGGCAGGCGAGAATAGGTAGAAGATATCAGGGTAATTTGGCAAAAACAAAAAATAAAATAATCGCAATGAAAGGAGGCGAATAAATGCCAAAGAAGAAATATAAATTCAGGCTGTTTTCGGCAGTACTCGCGACGGTCTGTATAATTTTGGTGGCTGATGCAGTAGCACCGACTGCTTCGATTGGTCATTCACAGTATATTTGGTGGGCAATTATGCTCATCGGGTTCTTCGTGCCATATGCTCTTATCTCGGCAGAGCTTGGTACACAATATCCGTCCGAGGGTGGTATGTATACCTGGGTGAAGAAGGCCTTTGGTAAGAAATGGGCTTCTCGCGTAGCGTGGTTCTACTGGGTAAACTATCCACTATGGATCGCATCGCTTGCTGATCTTATTACGTCGCTCATTATGACGATGTTCGGGATCGAGCTCGAGATGTGGATGGTGCTCGCTATACAAGTGGCATATATCGTGCTGATTACAGTGCTCGGGATGTTGCGTATTTCGCAGTCTGACTGGGTGTCAAATATTGGCGCGATTATTAAGATTGCAATCCTTGGTGGGATTGGTTTCTTAGGGTTTTACATCCTCTTTACAAGTGGAACGGCTAATCCAGTGGAGAGCTGGCAGGATTTCGTACCACTGCTAGGCGCAGATGGTGGAATTGACTGGGCTGGTCTGTCGTTTGTGTCGCTTATTATCTTCAACATGCTTGGGTTTGAAGTGGTGGGGACGTTCTATGATGATATGGATAAGCCTAAAAAGCAAATTCCACAAGCAATTATCCTCGGTGGGATATTGATTGCAATTTTCTATATTTTGCCATCTTTTGCACTTGGTGTGGGGACGGAATTTTCCGAAATCTCTACCGATACGGGTTTGCTCGATGCATG
>JAZQJM010000045.1:0-3374 GCA_045541635.1 Candidatus Nanosyncoccus sp. | reverse complement strand
TATTCCCTCAATCTTATCATGTATACCAGATACCGTCTGTGCACGATGCAATCTAGCCAGCAACTCATTAGCCAGAATACTATTAACTAGCGTGGACTTACCAGAGCCAGATACACCAGACACCACAGTCATTACCCCCAGTGGAAATCTCACATCTATATTCTTCAAGTTATTTTCCCTAGCTCCACGCACGATCAGTTCGTGTCCCTTACGAGCTTTGCGACGTTTCTTCGGCACTGGGATTTTCTCTGCACCAGACAGGTATCGCCCAGTAATTGAATTAGGATTCTTCGCCACTTCTTCTGGTGTACCACAAGCAATCAATCTTCCACCATTCGCTCCAGCCCCCGGACCAATATCAATAATATAATCTGACGCCCACATCGTATCTTCATCATGCTCCACCACCAGCACAGTATTCTTCAAATCTCTCAGATGCTTAAGTGTCGCGATCAGTTTGTCATTATCTCTCTGATGTAGCCCAATTGACGGCTCATCTAGCACATACAGTACACCTTGTAGTCCTGATCCTATCTGTGTAGCTAGCCTAATTCTCTGTGCTTCACCACCAGACAACGTATTAGCTGCCCTCCCGAGCTCCAGATATCCCAGCCCCACATCCTGCATAAATTTCACTCTCTCACGTATTTCTTTCAAAATCGGCGCAGCAATCATCATGTCGGCCTCCGAGAATTGCAAATCCTGCCCCAGCACCTCAAGCGTTGCATCTACATCCATATTACACATATCCATGATATTTAAATCATGAACCGTCACAGCCAGCACTGCAGGCTTTAGTCTCGCACCATGACAAGCCGGACACTCTCTTACCCTCATGAATCTCTCGATATCGTGTTTCGTAAACTCCGAAGTCTTCGGATCATTATATCTGCGCTCCAATGTCGGAATCACACCCTCATAAGTCGTCTCATACACTGTACCATCAGCAAATCTCCCCGAACCTGAGATTTTCATCTCATACTTCTCGTCACCAGTACCATACAATATTAAATGCTGCACCTCTTCAGATAGCTCACCAATTGGCGTCTGGATATTGAATCCATGCTTCGCCCCCACTTGCATCAAGCGTTTCAACCACCACGAATCCTGCTGCACTCGATTAAACGGTCTAATTCCCCCTTCCGATATTGTCAAATTCTTATTAAACACCAACGCTGGATCTATTTCCATTCGCGACCCTAGACCTGTACACACTGGACACGCCCCTTCAGGTGCGTTAAACGAGAAAAGTCTCGGCGTTAACTCTGGTATAAGTTCATCAGGATGGTCTGGGCACGCATATCTCTGCGAATAAGTCAGCACTTCGGTATTCTCCGAAGATATTCTCGACTCGCCCACAGCCGTCGCATTATCTGTAATCTTCAGCAGTTTAATTAATCCCTGCCCGAGTTCCAGTGCCTGCTCTATTGACCCACTAATTCTCGAATATAGCTCTGGACTTAGCACAAATCTATCTACAATTATCTCAATATCGTGGCGTTCATTCTTATTAAGCTCCGGAAATTCATCCAGCGCATAAATAATTCCATCCACTCTCACTCGCGAAAATCCCTTCGCCGAATATTGCTCTGGAATATGTAAGAATTCCCCCTTCTTCGAAGATACTATTGGCGCTAGTAGCATTAGTTTCGACCCTAGAGGTAGCTTCATTACTTCATTTACGATATCTTCTACCGTGCGCCTACTTACAGCCTTATGGCAAATCGGACAATGAGGCACCCCCACTCTCGCAAATAACAGCCTCAGGTAATCATATACTTCCGTCACTGTCGCCACTGTAGAGCGTGGATTACGCGAAGTAGACTTCTGATCAATAGAAATTGCTGGTGACAATCCCGTAATCATATCTACGTCAGGCTTATCCATAATCCCGAGGAACATCCTAGCGTAAGAACTAAGCGACTCTACATATCTCCTCTGCCCCTCTGCATAGATAGTATCAAAAGCAAGAGATGACTTGCCACTACCAGATAGCCCCGTAATAATCACCAGTTTATCACGTGGAATATCGACATCTAGATCCTTCAGATTATTCTGTCTAGCACCTCTAATTTTGATATAATTATCTTCCATAAACGCTATATATTATATAGCAAAATCCCCATTTTGTCCACAGTACCGTATTGGATAAGGATTCTAGGGGAAACCTCGGAGAACTACTTAGCGACACAGCGAACTGAGAAGCCGTTGCGCCGACCACCGTTACTCTGAGGACTCACACTCGAGGAAAAGACGAGTAGGTAGTACATATT
The DNA here is from genome assembly GCA_045541635.1 of Candidatus Nanosyncoccus sp. Classification (GTDB taxonomy): domain Bacteria; phylum Patescibacteriota; class Saccharimonadia; order Saccharimonadales; family Saccharimonadaceae; genus Nanosyncoccus. The sequence continues at coordinate 1,101 of JAZQJM010000045.1, read as the reverse complement.
GCCACTATCGCAGTACGTAGAGGACCAGAAGTAGCCGACGCTACCCTGTTTGCTCGCTGAACTATCGTAGTAGCGGTCGGAGAGGGGCGTAGACAGTGCGTTACGGAAATTAGTAGCGTTACTAGAATATTTCGTGTAAAGAGTTTGGTATTCACCACTTGGTCCTCCAGTAGGCATTCTCCAGCCACTGGGACAAATATCATAACTAGCATTGCTAGAATTGCTACTCGTACATATTGTACCAGCAGAAGCAGCACAGTAATTGTAATATACACCTATTTTCTTACTGCCAGAGCCATAGCCTGTCGTGGTAGTATTAGCGTAAGCTGTATTAATCTGAGCATCTGTATATGAATTGAATCCAGAAGAAGTAGACGATGTAGGCAATGTGAATGATACGCTTGGAGACATATTGGTATTGGAAGTGGAGAGTGGTTCTTCAAGTGTTACACTGCCTAGTCTCAAGCTATCAAGCAGCCAGCATTTGCCATCGGCTAGTTTCCCTACCATATAGTATTGGTTATCACGAGTATCCTTAAGGCTAGCCGTTTGACCTATCGTAGTGCCACTGCATTGAGCCGAAGTGAGAGCTTGGAGCGATGAAGCATCTACAAGTAAATTGACGACTCTTTCTTTACTAGTAAGAGTTAGTGCACCATCACCTTCTCCTATTGTGTAATAGGTATTCTCTGTGCTAGTAGAACCTAGAACTGAGCCTGCTGCTGAATCTGTCTTAGCCCAAGAGCTGAATTCATAGTTAGCATTAAAGACTGGATAGAGATAGTAGCTAGTGCCATAGATTAAGTTCGTAAAGGTAATGTTATTGCCAGACTTAGTGCCATTAATTGTAGTACCACTAGTACTACCTTGCTTTAATGTCATAGAAGATAAGTTGGAATCTCCTGTTACTACTAGATTATAAGTATTAAGAGTCCATACAGCATAGAAGTTCATAGTTAATTCGTCTGTCTGGGTGATTTGATAGTTACTACCTGGGAAGTAAGTAGTAGTAGGGCATACAGTGCCGTCACTAGTGGTTGCTGTGTTGCACCAGCCCAGGAAAGTATAATGGTCTCTAGTTGGCGTACTAGTGCTAATAGT
>JAZQJM010000044.1:0-2464 GCA_045541635.1 Candidatus Nanosyncoccus sp. | reverse complement strand
CTCGCCAGTAGTAGGATCAATAATATCAAAGTCGGCATAAATAGAATCTAATGCTATATCAGAAGCAGTAAGAACTATAGGAGGAGAAAATGTTAAATAATTATTATTATATGCAGTGTAAGCTTGCCCAAATTTTGCCCCAGCTAAATTATGTGCAAGCTGCTGTCCCTGTACACTAAGAGAAGGACTAATAATAGAACGGCGCCAAGGACTAGCAAAAAACTTATCAAGCCGCAGAGGACCATAAACAGATGCAGTAGCAAGCGTTTCTGTAGCATCAACAATAATATAATAACGTACAACAGGCGTACGTACAGATGCACCACGAATTTCTAGCAATAAATTTGTATCTGTAGTAAAAGTGGGATAGAACTCAAAAGAACTATCACCTACATTACAAACTTTTCTAAAAAGTTCTTCGCCTGTAAACAAATCTGTAATAATTAAATTACAAGCCCCAATAGCCCCAGAAAGATTAGAAGAAACAATACTAGGTGTCTCGTCAGTAACATTCTTCTGAAGATACGCTGATACACCGAGAGTAACTGTAATAAAAGGATTCTCTTTTAATAAAGAAAGACTTACATGTGTAGTAGAAGTTAAATTAGAAGATGATATAGTTAAATTCGGATTACTACGCGCCGATGTAGGATAAAACTTAATAGTACTAGAAGTAATACGCCCTGCATAAGAAGCACTGCTTGCTACGTCAGCTACTGTATCTAGGCTAGAACGTACTGAATTAAGACCTAAAAACGCAGATGTATGTGCAGCCAGCTGCAGCTGCATAAACTCCAAAGAAAGGGAAGAAACTTCCTCCCCATATGTGTCACTATTAGGATCTAAAGCATTAACCCGCGACTGAAGACTAGCAACACGATCAGCAAGCTGTCGGTCTCTGGTAGCACACAAACGAGAAAAAGCAGCTAAATTATCAGTCAAACTCATAATTACCCTCCTGCCGCCGCGTAAGCAGTATTGTAAATCGCTACCAGATCAATACCGGTATCCCCCACCTGAGTAGTCGTACAAAGCGCACTACCACCAGCAACGCCCGTCTGAACCCGCAAAGAAGCATTTGTAGTATCTACAAGTACTTCTCCTACAGGACCAGCGTACGCATCAAGCTCTGCAGAAGAACCACGTGCCAGCTTAAATACTATATGCTCATCCATTTACTCTACCCTCCAAAGCAGCCAGCCGCTGCTCAAGACCAGTAATCCTAGCTTCAGCTCTCTCGGCACGCCTACGCTGATAGGCAGCTTCAATGCACAAAGCCTCTTCATAGCGCAAAGAATAAATATCACCAGCAGGTAGCGCGGCCTTAACAACCCTATCTTCGCCAGTTTCAGGATCAGCTTCTATGACCGCATCCTCAGCGCCCCACGCATCGTAGCAGAAGAAGCCGTAACGTGTAGGATCGACACCAGCACTCTGAAAAATAGCGCTGACATCCTGAGCAAGCAACCCCATATGAATACGAGCTGCATCGCCTTTCTTCTCAATCGCAGAATTAAACTGAAAATGCTTCCAACGTAAGTTAGCCCAGGCATCTAGCAAAGTATCACTAATATCTTCAACATTACTCTTCAAGCGCGCGTCTGACGTACTAATAGTACCAGAGGAAGAATACACAGTATTCCAGCGATAATTAGAAGAACCCAAATAAACAGAACCATTACTAAACGGCTTAAAACTCCGTGTACTGCTAGTATTTGTAAGCTCAACACCTTCGCCTGTAGATCCAGAATAACAGTGCAAACCAATAGAAGTTGTAGCACTGGCCTGCCCGCAACGTACCTGCCCCAATGTACTGGTATCACCAGTTTCTTTAGAATTGGAAGAAAAGTAAAAATGACCTATATTATTAGAAGAAGAACCAGTAGAAGATTTTGAAGAGACACCAGTTAGATACACACCCGCATTCTGCTTAAACCAAGCAGAAACAGCCGTAGAACTACCACCTGTCCAAGTATGTACTGTTGCAGTATTGACAGAAAAGGTAGAAGACGAAAGGGAAAGCCCCGTACCTGCAGAATAGGATGTTCCAGACGCGTCACAAGAAATAGTGATCGTACCTGACGCATTAGAAGAGACAGTCACGTCCCCGCCACCCACAAGACGTACACGCGATGACACAGAACTGCCATCCTTAAGAATCAAATACGGGCTGGTCGCAGAAGCATTGGCAGACCCAGAAGATGTACCCGCATACAAATATGCTGTATTGTGAGTATCTGTGTTATCACTGGCAGGAATCTTAACTGTCTTCGTACTGATAGCAGTCACTCGACCTGTAGCATCCACAGTGATATAGGGTACGTTGAACGTAGCACCATATGCAGGTGTAGCATTGGCCGACGGCCCATAAGAGCCCGCAGTTACACCAGAATTGGCCAAAGAAATAACATTACTGGACGATATAGAAATACCTGTACCTGCAGAATAAGAAGTCGGAGGCCAA
>JAZQJM010000043.1:0-7863 GCA_045541635.1 Candidatus Nanosyncoccus sp. | reverse complement strand
CGTGGCGAATATCTCTCCACCATTCCAGCCTGTGCAATTCTCGCCACTTTACCATCATCGCGCCATTCCACCGGCATCACCACATTCGCGTCTAGCGATCCGAGCAGCTCAACCACATCACCAGTCCCCATATTGCTCGCAAGCGCTACAATATCATATACGAAAATTTTCTGCCCATCAGCCTCACTCACATCTTCGAAGTCCAGCCCCACCGTCTCACCAAACACCACTAATTTCCCATAAATAGCATATTCACTACGCCCATCACCAGAGCTTTGTGGATTAGACACTTCCGAATATAGACTCCGTAAGAATTCAGCATAATTCTGCGTCGAATCATTAAACCTCTGATGCCAAATCGAGTTCTGCGTCCCCACCGTAATTCCAATAAAAAGCGCACCCGTAATCGCCAGAAAAAGCGAAATCTCAATCAGCGTAAACCCTTTATGCTTTAACTTCATAACCTCATTATACAGATTACCCAGCATTTTGTCCAACTCTTACGGAAAAAGATATTTCAGCCATTTCGAGATATTAGAGCGCTCTTCCACTTCATCCACCACGGCTATTTCCGTCTCCTGATGCTTATTCTTAGCCATCTCCGAATTCTCTGGCATATACACCATATGCTCCCCAGCCAATTGTTTATTAGCAAACTTCCTAGCAGCCAGTTCCTGATATTCATTAGTCTTATAATATTCATTTTCAAGCTCTGCTGTCTCCACTTCGACTTTCTTTAGCTCAAGTGTCTTACGTTCCGAGCTTAATCTCTCCACTAATTCCCAATTTCTCGTCATCGAAGCAATCGACTGATACGTCCATGTCAAGCACAGCAAAATCGCCAACCCCAAAATCACATTTTCCACTGACAAATAATCGTGTTTCAACTTATACATCAATTGTCGCAGTCGAGTATTCACACCACTCATGCTTATCATTATAGCATTTTTATGATAAAATGTAACAAGTAGGGCAACATCTAATCATATTTATTTGCCCATACCATAATAATTCGGGGTATAGCTCAGTTGGTTAGAGCATGCGTCTTATACACGCAGTGTCCTTGGTTCAAATCCAAGTACCCCGACCACCGTAGAATCCGAGAGAACAAGAAGCAAGCGAAGCTTGCTTATTTTTAAAATTCAATAGTGCTAAAATAATGCTTGCATTATTTTAGTGCTATTGGATTCTTAAAAATAGCCGAACGTCAGTTTGGCTACTTGTTCCGAGGCTCTATCGGTGGTCTTCAGACCACCCACCACCACTCAATGCTTGCATTATTTCGGTACTACAAAGTCTTCAACAAAAAATACCAGAAAGTGGCATTTTCGTAGATATTAAATTCTTAGCTACAAAGCCGTTAAATTGGTGCTTTCTCCGAGTGAAGCGCGTCTGTTGATCGAGCGAACAAAAAACGCCGAAATAACGGCTTTTAGCAAGTTTAAAATTCTTAGCTACAAAGCCGTTAGATTGGTGCTTTCTCCGAGTGAAGCGCGATTATTGATCGAGCAAACAAAAAAGCGCCAAGATGGCAACTTTTAGCAAGATTAAAATTCTTAGCTATAAACCCGTTAGATTGGTATTTTCTCTGGCCGAAGCGCGATTATTGATCGAGCGAGGCCAGAAAAATGCCAAGATAACGGCTTTTAGCAAGAATTTTTTTATTGTTTCTTTTTCAATGTTAAAAATCCATTGCGAGGATTTTCACAAACCATACGGTCTTCTGGGAGATCACATGGGGTACCCTTGCCACCATTCTCATCCTTGGTGAAGAAATAAATAGTTTGAGGTTTGCCACCACGAAGAGTAACTTCAGATTTATGAAGGTAGTACTTTACTCCCTTGCCATTGGTATGTTCGTAAGCCATTTAAGCTTCCTCCTTAAGTTAATATATTCTTATCTTATGACCAGGGTAACTAAAAGTCAAGAGGTTTTCTACATTTTCCCAACGAAACCACCAAATCCTAGATAAATAACAGGGATAACCTCAATATCACCCACACCACAAATCGCATAAAAATTACAACAATAATAATAAGCGTAATCAAGAGAAAAAACCCAGTCAACGTTGGTGCCCAGAGTGGCGAAGCAAATTCTCGTCTATATAGCTCCGTCGATGGCAATTTCGCCACTATCGTATCTTGAATTTCATCAGAAGATGGATATTTTGCAATTTCACTCATCATACAATTAATAAAATTCACATTATCCCAAGTCCATCCATTCTTAAGCGCCTCAGCCCGGCACACTTCACCAGCCATCCCATAGATATTACCATATGGATTACTATCAGAGCTTAGCGCTTCTTCAGCAGCAGCAAGTGCAGCCGTCGCATCCCTCAGGTAGCTTTGCTCTAGATAGAAGGGCCCCGTCCCAAACCTAATTTTCTGCCCACCATTTTCCTCGATAATATTAATCACGATATTGGAAAAAGCATAATCCTTCAATTCATTAAGCGCCTGCGCAAGCGCCGCTTCATCACCAGATTCGTCAGCAGATATCACAGCATCCCTTAGTTCTGTCATCCGAATATGGTCCAGCCTGAGCAGCGTCGCATCAATAAACCCTAACGGAATCAACGCCAATATCAATATCCAGGTTTTGACCTTCTTAACTTTCAGCCTCCCCAAAAGTTGCTTCAACTTCCCACCATTCCTAGCCATTTTACTTCACCTTAATTAAAGCCTCACCCCAGCTTTCAGGATAGTTATTATACCCCATCAGCACTGCCAGCGTCGCAGCCAAATTAGCCAGCCCCGGCTCCTTCACTTTTGCAAGGTCATATTTGTATCTATTTCCCGTATTATCATAGATAATCAATGGTACCTGATTCGTCGTATGCGAAGTCTTCTTCATACCAGTCTCATCTAGCAGCTCTTCAGCATTACCATGATCAGCCACTATCACCAGCACACCACCACGTTTATCCACTTCTTCAGCGATTCTCTTAAGGCTCATGTCAATCGCTTCCATCGCAATCGTCGTCGCGGCCAGTTCTGCCGTATGCCCCACCATGTCGCCACCAGGATAATTCAGCCTAATGAACTTATAATTATCCATACCACCAATTACGGCATCGGTAATTTCTGCCGTTTTCATCCACGGTCTCGTATCATAAGGCAGCGTATCCGACTCCACCTCTACAAACTCTTCCCCACGCGCCTTCTCATAGCTATTCCCATTAAAATAATACGTTACATGCCCAAACTTCACCGTTTCCGACACGGCCAACTGGCCAATCCCTTTATCCCCCAGAAATCTATTCAGCGTCTCATGTACCTCTACCGGCTGCACCAGCCTATGCTCTGGCACATGCGTATCCGAATTATACTCCGTCATCCCCACAAAATACACCATGTCTGGCCGATATCCACCCCTATCGAAATACGGAAAATCCCAATAAGTAAAAGCCTGCGCTATCTCTATCGCCCTATCAGCTCGGAAGTCGAAATAAATCATCGCATCCCCGTCCTGTACCATCCCCACTGGCACATCCATATCATCTACAATCACAAAAGGCTCGAGATACTGATCCTGCACCTCTGGATCTATCCGGTGTAGTATATTAATCGCCTCATCTGGCGTCCGAAAATAATACTTCGCCTCCCCCTTCACCATCATGTCAAACCCCCTCTTCACCACTTGCCAGTCCGTCTCATATCTATCTGCCACACACACCATTCGTCCACCACCAGAAGCAATCCTAATATCAGCCTCTCGAAAATTTCTCACAAAATTCTCAAACCTCTGAATATATCTCGGCGCCGAATACGGGTCCACATCTCGCCCATCAAAAATCGCATGTACACGCATCTTACGCACCCCCTCCGAATACGCCTCACTTATCATCTGCTCTAGGTGCGCAATATGACTATGTACTCCCCCATCCGAGAAAATCCCAGCAAAATGCAAGGTTCCCCCATCAAGTGCCCTCTTCACTGCCCCATTCCATGCCTCAGATCGGAAAACTTCCCCTTTATCAAAAGCCTCATTTATCTTCGCAATTCCATGTTTCAAAATCTGCCCCGACCCCATCGTCGTATGTCCCACCTCAGAATTACCCATCTGCCCAGGAGTCAGCCCCACTGCTTCACCAGATGCATTTAAGGATACATGCAAATACTCACGTGCAGCCTTCCCCAGAAAAGGCGTTCTCGCCTTACTCACAGCATTACCAGGCCCATCCGGCGCCAGTCCTACACCATCAAGTATTGCCAACACTATCGGCCCATCATATGACAATCTATCCATATTATTATTATAACACATTCTTTCTACATCAATATTTAAGCCTAGCCTTAAGTCATCCCAAATCGTTTCAAACCATTCCTTACTAATCTCAACCATCCCATATCCACCTCAAATCACTCCTAGCCATCCCAAATTACCACATCACCCCACCAGTACCCCTACCAGCCTAGCCACCCCGGCATCTTAATTAAGTGCCCAAGTATTTCCACCCAGTGCCCTTACTCTACTTTTCAGCTCCAGTAGAGTAATAGACTGCCCAAACACCTCTGGAGGCAATTTAGTCGTCGCCATAATCTCGTCACCATTTTTCAGCCCATTTCCTAGTGCCATCAATATTAGCGTCTCTACATCCGTATCGCCAATCAGCCCACGTTTCTTAGCATTACGACGTTTCGCGATGTATTCCTCGGGGAACAGCACCCTTAAGATATCCTCCACCCCTGTACACGGATTAGCCCCTTGAGTGATCAGCTTATTACACCCTTGAGAATACGGACTCGTAATATTTCCTGGCACAGCAAAAACTTCCTTCCCCTGCTCCATGGCATGCGTCGCCGTATTAAGTGAGCCAGACTGCTCTGCAGCCTCCACCACCAACACCACATCAGAGAGCCCAGCAATCAGCCTATTCCGATAGAGGAAACTCGTCTTATGCTCCACCCTCCTCCTTCCAGCCCCATCTATACTCTCCCCTGGCGCCAGCACAGCGTCCTTATATTCCGGCGTATCTGGCACATATTCTGTAATAATCGCCCCACCCTTCTCTACAATCTCCTCAGCCAGTCCAGTATGTGCCATCGGGTGAATTCGCCCAGCTGCATTCCCGAGTACAGCCACCGTAGTACCTCCAGCATCCAGCGCTGCCCTATGCCCTATACTATCTATCCCATAAGCCAGCCCCGAGACGATCACCACCCCCTTCTGCGCTAATTCATACCCTATTCTGTAAGCCACCTCTTTGCCATATTTCGTATTACGTCTAGATCCCACAATCGCGACTGTTTTCGGCCTTACAGAGGTACCATTTTTCATCACATTTTGTGGTAATTTACCATAGGAATACAACATTTTAGGCTTAAGCGCAATAGACTCTAACACCTCTGTAAAATCCTGCTCCAGGGGTACAAAATGGTTGAAATTTTGCAAAAAAGTAGTAAAAAGTGTTGACATTTTTTCTCCTGTGTGATATAATCAATACAGTTAGGACACAAAAATGTCCTACACCGCACCTAAATAAGTTATAATTTCAGCTATACTTATTTAAGTATATCAGAAATTGCGTGCTTTTGAAACCCTTTCGGCTTTAAATTTCTTCTATTTGGTTTAAAGTTTGATAAGTATTACCTCCACTTAAGAAAGGCCCCTTCGAAGGCATAGCAATCCCTCTAACCGGCGGGCCCCAATTTGTGTGAGGTGGGTCGCGCTTCCGGGGCTCACCCGGTATAGTAGTGAAGCGTTAGAGGGCCAGAATAGCCCCATAATTGAGTAGTGCCCACCCATACTTAATTGTGGGGCTATTTTGGTGTAAAATCACTCTTTTACTAAGAAATTAAGCATCATGAAAAAGCCCCCATATCGGGGGCAATTCTTACATAAAGAACGGCGTTCTGAATCCGTATTGCATGGATTCTCCATCACTACATCTAGACGTGCTCATCCACTTAGCATGAAGCTCCCCTACGATGTATTTGAAAAACATCCTTGTCCCGATATCACGATCCATAATCGTAACACCATACCTGATATTCTCTCCAAACGCATCAGCGAGGTGAAACACCACCTTACTGGCAAGTCCCTTCCTACGATATTCAGGCAGCACATATATCTGCCTTATTAGCACATCATAGGTGCCATGCTCCGAATCCACCCATTCAATCAGGACAAACCCGACTTCCCTGTCGCCATCTTCACGGCATCGAATCGGCACGAAATCACCACGCTGGCCCACCGTCATAGTCATCAGATTAACGACAAAATCCAGCTCGTTCTTAAGCTTCATCGGTTTCAGGCGATAATGATTAGATTCCATTATCGCGTTCTTCATTAAAGATCTCTCCTGTTTTGTAATTATCATTACCCCACCTCCTATTGATATAACAAGAATCTACCTTAATTATACCACACATGCTTATTTCTGTCAATCCTCACCCCTGATGACCACGAATTACTTAGCGACACAGCGAACTGAGACGCCATCGCTCCGATCACTGCTACCCTGAGGAAGCACACTCGAGGAGTTGACGTACAGGCGACGCATATAGTTACTACCGTTGTACGTAGAGGACCAGAAGTAGCCGTCGCTACCCTGACTGAAGGCCTGGCTATTGTAGTAGTAGCCGGAGAGGAGCGTAGACAGCGCGTTACGGAAATTAGCAGCATTACTAGAATAAGCTGTGTAGAGGACTTGATATTCACCACTTGATCCACCAGTAGGCATTCGCCAGCCAGCTGGACAAATGTCATAGCTAGCATTACCAGCACCACTGTCACCCTCATAACAATATGTACCAGCCGAAGCAGCACAGAAGTTGTAATATACACCTATCTTATTACTACCAGAACCGTAGCCTGTCGTGATAGTATTAGCGTAAGCTGTATTAATCTGAGCAGCCGTATAAGAACCGAATCCAGAAGTAGTAGACGATGTGGGTAATGTAAATGCAACATTTGGCGACATATTAGTATTAGCAGTAGACAGTGTTTCTTTCAATGGTTCAGCACCTAGCCTCAAGTTATCCAGTAGCCACACATTACCATCGGCTAACTTACCTACCATATAATCCTGGCTATCTCTCTTATCAGTTAATGTCTTAGTATCACCCACAGCCATCGTGCTAGCATCACTACTGGAGAAATCCTGTAGATAATCCTTAGCGACACAGCGAACTGGGAAGCCGAAGTACCGATGACTGGCATCCTGAGGATCCATACTCGAGGAATTGACGCGCAGGTGGTACATATTGTTACCATTGTAGTACGTAGAGGACCAGAAGTAGCCGTAGCTACCCTGATTGCGCGCTGCACTATCGCTGTAGTAGCCGGAGAGGGGCGTAGACAAAGCATTAAGGAAGTTAGTAGTGTTACTAGAATAGGCTGTGTAAAGGGCTTGGTATTCACCACTAGCTCCACTAGTAGGCATTCTCCAGCCACTAGGACAGATATCGTAGCTAGCATTACCAGAGCCTGAACTCACTGCGTAACAGTAACTACCAGCTGTAGCTGCACAGTAATTGTAATATACACCTATCTTACTACTACCAGCACCATAGCTGGTCGTAGTCTGATCTATAGACTCTGTATTAATTATTGGGACATTATAAGAGTTGGACCAGGCAGTAGTTACAGCTGTTCCAGTATATGGACTAGACCCACCACCATTCTTGAGATAACCAAGAATTGTATCAGTAGCGTTAGTAGTATTTGAAGTCATCTTGGCTTGTACGTCTGAATTACTTATGTCTAATCTTAAGTTGTCTAGTAACCAACAATTACCATCAGCTAGTTTCTGAATCATATAATCTTTATCATCACGATTATCGTAAGCTACAGTAGGTTCTGTAGGACAATTAGCTATAGTTACATCTTGTAAGTATAGTGTATCCTTTTCCCAC
>JAZQJM010000042.1:0-15966 GCA_045541635.1 Candidatus Nanosyncoccus sp. | reverse complement strand
ATCCCCATTAACAAGCACCACCCCACCAACCACTACGCTCTCACTATCTAATCGTCACAACTTTTTTATATATCTCAATAAACTTGTCTAACGTCTTCTCAAAATCATGCTCACGCGCAATCTCTATTGATTTTTCACCATACTCCTTACGGATTTTGTCGTCTTTTACAATCTTAAGCATCGCATCAGCAATCCCATCCACATCACCAGGCTGACAGAGTACACCATTCTCTCCATCTTTACATACTTCTGCCACTGCACCAGCGTCCACTGCAATCAATGGCAATCCCGTCGCAGCAGCTTCAATCAGCACAATTCCCTGGGTCTCTATCTCACTAGCCGTTGCAAACACATCACCCACCCGGTATAGTTCATACAAATCAGGTGGCAATACCTTACCCAGAATAAATACAATATCCCTAAGCCCATACTCTTTAACCTTGCTAGTTAGTCGTATCTTGTCCACACCATCCCCCACAATCACCAGAATTGCCGAATCGTCCTTCTGATGATACTTATAGAAAGCATCCAGTATCACCCCTACTTTCTTCTCAGGATCTACCCTCCCCACATACAGAATAACCTTCTTATTCATTGGTAGATGATATTTCTTATAGATTTCAATTATCGGCCTACCAGGCTGAAAATTCGTCAAGTCTACACCATTCGACACGGCCTCAATCGGTACATCGAAATCTCGCCCACTTATTAAGTTATCGATAGCTAGGCGCGTCGGCATCGTCACATAATCACTTTTACTTTGACGATTTACAAAATACGAAGCTAGTATCGAATCAATCGGTTTCTTAATAATATTCGGCACCCTCAGTGGCTCCGTAATCACTTCCGGCTGATTATGCTCGGTCGTCACTACCGGGATATTATGTTTACGCCCATAGCTTACACAAGATAGTCCAATCGGGTCGGACACTTGTACATGTATCACATCTGGACGAAATCTATCCAGTGCTCTCGCGATCTGTTTAGAAGGAAATACTGACACCTTGAATCCATATTTATACACCAGCCTCGGCATCTCTATCCCAAGGATTTTCTTCTTTGGTGGCACCGTATGAATCTGATCAGGATAAACTTTTACTGTTGTAGAATTAAGATAATGCACTCTCACGCCATCTACTATTCTTGTATAACTCCTACCAGTCTGGCTTGGACATAGCACCACCACTTCATGTCCACGCTCAGCCAGCCCCATCGCAAGATTATGCGAAAACACTGCCACACCGTTAATCATTGGATAATAAACTGCTGTAGCAATGACGATTTTCATTTTTCTACATAGCCTTTGCTGCGTCTAGTTGTGGATCACGCATTTTGTTAATATCTTCAACTGTACGCGTCACTTCCTTATCAGGCTTAATTCCCTCGCCACTTATCGAACGCTCCTTCGGAGTGTACCACTCTGCAGTCGTTGCTTTAAGAGTACTACCATCCGATAATGTGTACAAATTCTGCACTACGCCTTTCCCGAAGGTCGCCTCCCCCACGATAGTAGCCTTGCCATAATCCTGCAAAGCCCCAGCTACAATCTCCGATGCCGAAGCCGAAGAACCATTCACTAGTACCACCGTTTTCATATCCTCCAGAATTGCCTTCCCAGAAGAAGTAGACATACTATTATTGCCAAAGTGCTGAGACTTCTGCAGCACTACTTTTTCATTATCTAGCCACAAGCTAAGTAAATCTTGCGCAGCTGATACATATCCACCACCATTGCCACGAAGGTCTAGAATAACCTTCTTAACTCCTTTGTCGGAAAATTCTTGCGCCATCTTCTGTACTTCAGTCCCAGTATCGTTATCAAACCTAGTCACCGTCACAATCGCCGTCGCACCATCATAAGTCACATAAGCCGATACATTATTAATCGATTCACGCTTCATCTTAAACGTCTTCTCTTCGCCATTTCTTACTACCGTTACCGACACTTCAGTGCCCGCCTCACCACGCACCTTCTTAGCTATCTCGTCAGATGATAACGTATACACTTCCTCACCATTTACTTTGTATATAATATCACCTACTGTGATTCCAGCCTTCAAGGCAGGATTATCAGGCAGCACACGAAGTACTCTCACATATCCGTCCCGAAGCCCCATCTCTACACCAATACCACTACCCACGTTACCATGGAGGTCATCATAGAATTCTTTACTCTGTTCTGCATTCATATATGTCGTATAAGTATCACCAAGCGAGTTCACAAGTCCAGATTTTGCACCATCAATCATCGCATCAATATCTATCTCGCCATTATATGAAGAGGAAAGTTGATTATAGACTTCATTAAGTGATGACCAGTCTATACTATTCTGCGCACCACCCATCCCTAGATACGGAGCAAAATTACCCGTAACCTTATCCCAGTTGGTACCGACCAAAATTCCAGCCACCATCATTACAACCGACATAATGATAGCATTGCCTAGACTAATCTTTTTTTCATCCCACTTTTTACTACTCATATATCCATTATAACACAAGTATGCAAAATACCACCTCAAGTAGATCTATAATCTAACGAATATGGATGTAGTTATATTTGCTTGCTTCTGCTGCCGTAATAGTCTGCGCACCGAAATCACCCACATGATACGAGCCAGTCAGCTTACCAGTGGACCACCAGTTATTATATTCAGTAATATTTACTGAGCCATCGCTATTTACACTCTCCACCCAGAATACATGTCCAGTACCTTCAGAACTTGGCGTACCACTTTGGCCAATCGAGTTAGCACTCGGGATTTTATCAACCGTATAACCAGCATTCCTAGCACTATTGGCCCAGCTTTTGGCATTGCCCCACCACGAAATCGCCACCCTTCCACCAGTTGCCTCATATGCTTTCCACCCAGCATAGCTCGTACATTCACATACATATCCACCTATATAAACACCATTACGCATCGTATAATACTGGTCCATTCTGCCTGGACAATCATCGCGCCATGGATAAGAATTGGCACCGGAATAAGTTACACCACTTACAAATTCATCACGGTGCGTTCTCTGGTATTCTTCCTCAGCTGCAATTTTACGCGCCAGAGCCTCTTTCGCCTCCTCTTCGTAAAGTGCAGCATCATGCTCATATTTCTGCACTAACTTCTGCTGTTCATTGCGCGCACTCTCGAGCTCAGACTTTGCTATTTTCTGTTGCTCTAGCAAATTTTCCACTTCTGCCTTATCAGATTCTAATTGCTCTTTCGCTTTCTTAATATTATCAGCCGTTGAGGAGATCTGCGCTTTCACTACTTCATTACGTGCTTGCTTCTCAGCCAAATCCGAGATTGAACTGGCCCCAGCTAAGATTGTAATTGGCTCTGTATCCGATTCAAAATGCATATTCACAAGTAACTCCACAAGAGCGTTCTGTTCATCATTCAGTTTTGCTTCTTTTGCCTCAATTTCACTAGAAAGCTTAACCACTCTAGCCTCGGTACTTGCAATCTCATTCTGTTTTGCAGAAATTTGTGCACCCAGCTCATTCACCTTACTCTGATACATCGTAGCTGCATCACTCGCAGCATCAGCACTCTGCGAAGCTGCTTCCTCTTCCTCAGCAGCCTTTACGCATTCATCACTCTTCCGACAAGTCGTAGAAATTGTCACCCCACTAGCATTATTTCCAGCAAAAAACCAAACCACAATCGCAAGCACTACAGCTAGGACAAGTAGTAATAAAGTTAAATTTTTGGTTTCGGTTTTTGTGTAAGTTACCATAAGCTCATTGTAACACAAACTGGCAACATAAGCAATAACAATACAATATTTTTAAGCTTTATTCAGGTATTTCGAAATTGCTAATCTCGCTGAAATTCTCCCAATCACAATCCCCACAGCGATAAACACTAGATACACCAGAATCAATTGATTAGATTCCAGTACATTCATAATCGAATCCACATTGATACCATACCCTATTAACTTAGGAGATAAGAAAGTAAATCCAAAATAACTCACCGTAGCCGAAATAATCCCAGCAATTATTCCACATATCTCGGCTTCTACCAGGAATGGGCCCCTAATGAATCTCTTGTCGGCACCTACCAGTTTCATCATATAAATTTCCTCACGTCTCGAGAAAATTGCCATTCTAATCGTACTAAAAATAATTAATACCGAGATAACCAAGAACACCACAGCGAGCACTAGCCCACCAGTCCTAGCAATTCTTGCCCACGATGTAATCGTCGCAATCTCCACCTGATTCACATCATAAGTTGGCGATTTTTCCGTATCAATATTTGCAGCAAAAGTCTCATTCGTATCGACTAATTCCTTAATACTATCAAGATTGTCAATATCATACACCTTAATACGCATAGTCGCTTGTAGACTCGATATCATCTTATTTTTTAGCTCATCATCCAGCACATTCAAGATATCATCACTGCCAGCATTTTCTTCTAGGAACTTCTCATATTCCTCCTCCGAGGTAGAAACAATTACACTTTTAGTATTGGAATCAGTATACATAATGCGCTCAAGTTCGCTTAGTGTTTCAGCCGAAGTATTAGGCTTCAGATAAATCGTAATATCAATCTTATCGCGCATCATGTCGGCCGTATTAGTCAAAATCACACTAGCCACCACCGTCACAAAGAGTATAATCATCGTAATAGACATCACGACCGTCGCAGCTGTCGAAAGCCAAATATTCCTCAGAAAACTTTTCGCTCCATATTTAACAATTCTTCCGCCCTCGCGCATCGGATGACGAGAATGAGTTTTCTTCATCACTTTAAGACCACGCTTCGCAGCTGACTTTAATTTCTTATCATCGATTTTTGGTTTTGCAGTTTTTTTATTTTCCGTTTTCTTCTCTACCATTGCGCCCACCTTATATTACTCTTTTTCGCATATCACTTACAGTCTTTACTGCATATCCAGGGGCTTGTATTACTCGCCCAGCAGCTGCACGTTGCAGAGGAGTATCATCAAGCTTATATATACCATGGTTCTTCTGATCATCCACAATTTTACCATCTTTTAGCGTAATCACACGCTTCTGCAAAGAATTCCCAATCGTCTCATCATGCGTAGATACTAGTAGGGTCGTACCGAAATCATTAATCTTCTTAAGCAGCCCGATGATTTCTTCTGTTGTTAGTTTATCCAAATTAGCCGTCGGCTCATCTGCAATCAAAATTTTCGGCTGTCTCGCCACACTACGTGCAATGGAGACTCTCTGCTGCTGACCACCAGATAACTGATCAGGAAACTTCTTCGCTTGATCCAGCAAATCCACCAACTCCAGCACCTTAGGTACAGTCTTTCTAATATCCTTACCACTCATCCCAGCAATTTCTAATGCAAAAGCCACATTCTCATACACTGTCCTTCTCGGCAACAATTTAAAATCTTGAAACACCACGCCAAGCCTACGACGATATCCAGGTATGTGACGCTTCTTCACATAATCAAGATCAATTCCACCAATAATAATCTTACCACTATCAGGCACCTCTTCTTTAGTCAGCATCTTAATAAAAGTTGACTTACCTGCTCCAGATTTACCTACTAAAAACACAAACTCATTCGGTTCAATATGAAGCGAGACATTGTCGAGCGCCGGCTCTGCGTCACCCGGATATTTTTTTGTGACACTATCTAGTAGAATCATGCCTTTATTTTAGCATAAACATTATATTGTTTCAAGTTCTTGCATAATAGCTTCGTCTATCTTCTGATCAAACTCAAGATGAAGCGAAATGTGCTTAATTGTTTCTGGCTGATAAATCGCAAGTGGAGTAATCTTCGCCACCACATTATTCTTCGCTAACACTTTCTCCACCTCAGTAACTACTTCACCATAAGTCTTCTCAGTCGCAATCGTCAAATCCCTAGTATCATGCTCTTTAATAACTTTCACAGCCTTAGTATGCTGAGCCTTCTCTAGTACCCTATCCATATCAAGTTCAAATCCAGCCAAATACTCTGCCAGCTTAAAATTTCTCCTTACCGAATTCTTAAACTCGCCTACCACACCAATAATATTGCCATCAGCAGTCACGATTTCAGCCGCGCGCTTCGGCTCAAAAGGTCTCGCTTCGGCACTCTCGCTCTTAAGAGGCACAAAATCCACCACAATATTATTCTCTTCTAAGAATCTGGTTGCATACATTTTTGCCTTATAGAAAGCCGTACCATTAGTCTTACGTTCTGCCACCACAAATCCCATTCGCATCTTCTCGACTGGCACCCCCTCGTCATTCATTCCCCATTTCTTCTGATACACTTTATTAATTTCAAAAAGCGCGAACTTATTAAACGGAATCTTCTGATTCATATATGTCTTTTCGAGCAAACTCGGCACAATCGACTGACGCACATATTGAAGCTCCGGACTAATTGAGTTTACAATTTCATATGAATTATTTTTATCCTGCGCTGCCTTATTAAGTAGCTTATCACTCACAAAACTATAAGTCAGCACTTCATTGGCACCAAATTTTGACATAATATCACGCGCACGTTTCTTAAGCTCAAACATTGGATTCTTTACTGCAGTCGTATGCAGTGGCAACATTGGCATAATATTATCATAGCCTAGCAACCTTCCCACTTCCTCAATCACATCTTCTTTAATGTGGATATCCGTACGCCAATTTGGCACCACCACCTCGAGCGCCCCATTCTTTTCTTTCACCTGAAAGCCCACATTGGCAAGTGTCGTCACAATCAATGATTCATCATATTCAGTACCAAGCAGCCCATTTATTTCTTGAATTGCAACTTTTACTATAACTTCTTTTTCTGCATCTTTATATTCATCTACTACAGCTGCAACTTTAAATCCATCTTTAAGCAATTCCGAGCAACGCATTGCCGTATCAAAAGTCTGATAAGGTGGCTGCCCCTTAGTAAATCTCGTAATAGCTTCCGAGAAAATCCCATGCGCCATCTGCGTCTTACGTAAATTATACAGACTAAAAGTAGCCGATTCTAGTATAATATTACGGGTATCTTTCGTAATCTCCGTATCAATTCCACCCATCGCTCCAGCCAGAGCTACTGGTATCTCACCACTAGCAATTACTATGTCATTCTCATTAAGCTCAATCTCTTTACCATCAAGCAAAGTTAGCTTTTCACCACTCTTCGCCAGTCTAACAACAATTTCAGGCGTCTCAGTCTTGCCCACAGCTACAAACTTATCATAATCAAAAGCATGTAACGGCTGCCCAGTAAGCAACATCAAATAATTAGTTGCATCCACGATCGGCTCCACCGGACGCATTCCAGACTTAGAAATTAGTACATCTTCCATGGTGAGATACTTCTTCTTTAGTTCACCATGCTTCTCAAGTACCACCACCGTATATCTCTTACAAATCCCAGCATCGGCAATCTTTACAGTTAGTCCCATCTCCTTCTTCTTCGGAATTATGTAATGCTCTAAATCTAGCTCATAGTCAAATTTCGTACCAAGTATCCCAGCTACTTCTCTCGCAAAGCCAATCATACCGAAACAATCAGGACGATGCGTAAGCGATTTATTCTCAATCTCGAGTATTAAGTCATTCAAATCAAAAATCTCACTAAGCCCATCACCCGGCTTGGCCACATCAGGATTAATTTCCACAATCCCCGAATGATCGTCACCAAAATCAAGTTCATCAGCACCAGCCAGCATACCATTTGACTCGTACTTACCGAGCATTTTACGCTTACCAATCAGAAAAGGCGCAGCCTCGTGCACGCTAGCAGGCACCACTGCCCCAGGCGCTATCCAAGCAGCCAACATCCCCTCGCGCACGTTCGGAGCACCACATACCACTTGTACGGTACCATCATCATTTGGCATTACTTTCGGCAAATCTTTCACAGCATCGCCAACATCAATTTGGCAAAGCGTCAAGTGCGTATCGGGTATTTTCTCAGCGCTTGCTACCTTCGCCACGAAAATCTTGTCATATTTATGCGTCTCATCTATCACTCCCTCCACTTCCACTAGCCGAGCCCCAATCAAACGAATTAAGTCATCATCAGATATATTTATTTTGACAATTCTTTTTAACCAATTTAATGAAATCTTCATATTCCTCCTATCTAAATTCCCTTAAGAAATTTAAATTACCACCTTCAAAATCACGCACATCCTTCAATCCATAGCGAAGCATCACTAAGCGATCCATGCCTCCACCCCACGCAAACCCATGATACACAGTCGGATCAATTCCAGCCATTTTCAGTACGTTCGGATGAATCATGCCACACCCAAGCATCTCCAAGAAATCCCCCTTCTTGCCACCAAGTGATTTCGGCTTCTCAATCATAAATTCCAAACTCGGCTCCGTAAATGGAAAATACCCCGGCTGCGTTCGTATATTAAGCTCTTGCTCATAATATTTTTCAAAGAAATCTCGCAAAATCCCTAACATCCACCCCATCGTACAATTCTTAGACACATACACACCTTCACATTGATAGAAAGTATGCTCATGCGTAGCATCCACATCCTCATTACGATATACCCTACCTGGCACCACCACAGCAATCTCTTCGCCACGTTCCAGCTTATCACGATACATCTTTAATACTCGATGCTGCATCGTCGAAGTATGTGCAGGAGGAATTAAGCCTTCTCTAGTCCTAAAAGTATCATAGCCATCTCTCGCTGGATGTTCTTTCGCAAAATTCAAAGAGTCAAACATATGAAATTCATCATCCAGCTGTCTCGACTCTACTACATCAAATCCCATCATCTGGTATATTTCAATTACACGATCAATCTCCACCATCAATGGATGCTTCGAGCCATCAAGCACCGAGTATAGCTCTGGCAAATTCTCATTCGGTGCACATGGCGCCGTAATGTCAAGAGGCTCCACTTCCGTATCAAACTGCGCTTCCTCTGCTTTCATAATTTTGTCAAGTAGCGCCATCTTCTTCTTGTTAAGCTCTCGTCCAAATTCGGCACGTTGCTCTGCAGGAATCTCGCGAATCTTCGCATACTCAGCATTCAAATTTTTTAACTCTAATTTTTGCTTCTCCAACTCTTCCATATATAATATATATTATACCACAAAGTTACGATTTCTAAGGTCGCCATAGCTTAGTGTATATAATAATATATACGCGCCATCCCCCATTTTCTCACTATAGAAATTATACTTAGGTAACCCACCAATCATTATCTCTTCACCAAACATATATCTAAGCGAAGCATCATAATCTGCCACGCGCTCATAATACGATAGTAACGCTAGCGTATCTTCTACATCATTTTTCTCCATTCCAGCAAATCTAGCAATCTGACCTTCCAGACTATTATCTATCGGATTATCATTATAGTATTTCTCGACTACTGCTGTTACCTCAGATTTATATCCTGGCTTATTACTCTCTAGCAACCTCATTGTTTCATCATAGCGTTGAAAATATTTATTCCTCGTCCAGAAATCATTATCGTCGGATACCATACATTGCTGCCCAGTTGCCCATGCTACATTTTCTGGACTATTCCTGAGCGAGCGTATCAAATCAGCCACATCACCAATTACTGGCGCACTACTCATTAGACTAAGTGATCCACTCGGATCAGCCAGCTCATTAGCGATATTAGCATCTTTCACGTTATACGGCGAAACTCTTTGTCCACAAAACACCACGAATTTATTTAAATTAGATCCACTAATTATCTTACCATCTTCGCTGAGATTGCTCGATGTAAATTCAACAAGTGAAGAAATTTTGTTTGGATCCACATCTCCATGTCTCAACATAATACCATCCTTATCAAACACCATACCACTTGGTCTTCTCACATTGCCATTACTGTCAAAACTCGCCGAATAGTTCATATCTTCTGACTTCCACGAGCCATTACCTTCTTCGTCGATTTCATACCACCACAAGATTGCTGTACCTTCAATATAATAAGCATTTTTATATACCTGCATCGGCTCAGTTGTAATCGTGTTCATATCAGTCACAATATATGGATTACAGAAAGCATCACCAATCGCTCCAGCACTTTCTAGAAAAGTACAATCCCCTACATTAGTGAGTTCATCAGCTTCACTTACAGCATTAGCCATCGACAATGTCCCTATAGCTGACGATGACATCAAGCTAGCCGTACTTTTCAGTGCAGATATTGCACCAGAATTCGAAAAAGCTAGTGGCATCATCGCATACGCCATACTACCGAGAAAAGTATATTTACTCGTCACGTCAAGTGGACTTCTAGTCGCACGCTGATATTCAGCCTCCTCAGCAATTACTGCATCCCTTGCTCCCATGAAGGCCGTTACTTTGCTTAGACTACCCGGCCCTTGTCCACCAGACGACGCATTCCCACCTAAATATTTACTAGCAGCCGATACCAGCGCATTGCCTAAGTCCTCGCCCAGCCATTCGGTTGCTACATTTTTCGAAATCACGTTTACTACTGATTGAGTAATTTTCGGAATAATAATCCCCAGTGCACTCGTAACTGCAAAATTTATAGCCGTGTCCACTGCAATCTTCACTAGTACTTTCGCTACCGATACCCCCTGTCCGAATATTGGCACCACGCTAAGCACCGTTAATACTAAATTAGTCGTACTTATACCAATTTTCGCATATCCACATTTCTCGTAAATATTAGAAGCAAAAGCCACGTTTCCCGTAATCGTACTGAGATTAGACATCACGGCTTCAAAATTCACATTTTGTACACTTTCATCATTTGGATTGACTTTTACATTGCTAAACAAATTAGCTATGCCAGCCGATTCCATCGCCGTCTTTTTTACACCGTTCTTATTCGTCGTACCAGTCGCCACTAATCTCTCATTGTAGTCATTTACTGGACTTTCATCCCCCATTCCAGCCATCATTTTAGAAGTTGATTCCAGATATCCACTAATTAAATTTAAATATTGCAAGTTTTGATACGCCGACACCACCGTATAAATCGACACCATCGCCTCAGCCAGTTGGCATGTCCAATCTAGCCCACCAGACACGACTTTTGCCGCGCTTACAGCCTTGCTATTAAGTATCTTGTTGACTTTTTCAGCATTCCCATCGGCGTCATTTAGCGAAGTATCGGCCTCTGTACTCGTCGACATCTCACCATCATCGTCTCCATCTATCGCGTCCACACCCGAATCCGATATTTTATCAAGCACATCACCACTAGCGTTCTTCAGGAAAGTCTCCCGCACATCATCCGTTGATTTCGCCACAAACCTCGCCCAACGATTTCTCTTTACATTAAGTTTCGTCTCTGTAATCTTCGACATCATCTGATCAAACCAGCCACTACCCCCACCACGCCAAGTCTTCGATGCTTCTGTATACGGCATCTTGAATTGCCTGTTCTTGAGCGCCGTCTCAGCCGTAATTGGTTGCTCAATTACGCTAAGTCCCACTCTAGTCTTAATATCATCTGCAATTCCGTTCCTATCGATTAATTCCGACCCTACAATTGGCACCCACTTATCATAATCTTTAAACACAATAGAGAGCACCTTGCCAGAATCAGTTTTTGCAACTTTTAGCCCCTTATTCTCGAAAGATTTTACTTGATAATCCGTAAAACCAAACATTTCATCCCCCACCCGGCCAGCTTTCTCCATCACCTTTTCATTCGCCATATTAAGCTGCGCATCGAGCCACACATCACTAGCCACCGTAGAAGAAGTATCGATTGAATTAAACTTCTCAATAATTATTTCCTGTATCGCTACCGGCATTAATGTTTGCATCCCCACCATCAACGCACCAACTCCACCCAATATCCCCAAAATCGCAATTAAAGGACCACGTTTTTTCATAAAACCAGAAAACCCACCCCTGCTGCCAGTGTTTTTACCACTCACATTAACCTGCACCTGGCTACGATTTAACCCAGCGCCAGCATCCCCGTCACCACGAGGATTACCACCAGAGTTATTCGTATTACCACTAAGAGCGACAATATTCGCCCCTGCACTAGCCTCTGCCGACTTCAGAGTTTCCTTGGCATTATCCATATATATATTATAACACTTATGTTTTTATCTTAGATTTAAGTATTATATATTATTATGCGCCAAATGGTGTCACTATCACGATCACAGCGACAATTGCGAGAAAGATTAAGACCATCCAGACCCAGCCAAACTTACTAGTTTTCTTCAAGTTCTTAACATACTCGCTATCTTCTGTAAAATCCGTACTTACATTATCGCCATCTTGTGCAGCGCTCGCCTTCGCCCTCAGATCTGCATTAATCCTCCGAGAAAGCTCAACGTTTTTATCTTCGTCTTTATTGACTATTACTCCCATATTACCTCACTTATCTAACTTTTTTATTATATCATACGTTTTTTGTGCTATAATAAAACAAATATTATTTAAAGGAGGAATGATGGCAACAAAGAAGCCTAAGACGTCTTCTAAGTCCCAAACTAAGGCTAAGTCGACGAAATCCAAAACTGCTGCTGAGGATGCTAAGAAACCAGTGACCGAAGCTGTCAAGACCAATACAATAGAAGAAACACAAACAAAGACAGAGGAAACCAAAGCCGAAGAGACCAAAACGGAAGAAGCTAAAGTTAAAGAAGTCTCTGCAAGTACCGTAACAAGCAAAGACAAAGCTGGCTTTAAGAATTTCTTCGCTAAGAAATACGAGGGCACCGAGAGTATTCTTACAATCTTCAAGAACAGTAAGTTCTATGGCTCTCTAGTTGGTGAAGCAATCGGTTCAATGTTCATCACATTGCTACTATTTTCACTCTCACTCATGGGTATCGCAAGCGTTGCTACTTACTCATTCACAGTACTAGCAATCTTCATCGCTATCTATGCATTTTCTGGCGCCTGCCTCAACCCTATCATTACAGTAGGCATGATGGCTACACGTCGTATTTCAGTAATCCGTGGTGTTATGTATATTATCGCTGAGATTCTTGGCGCATGGCTCGGTTGGCTCATCTTTAATGCCTTCCATCTAGCTGGTGGCGATTCAGCTTACGAGATTCCAGCTATGGCCGAGATTGCTGAAGGTAAATTCTGGATTATTACCCTAATCGAGCTATTCGGTGCTTGTGTCATTGGTTTCTTCTTTGCACGCGCACTCAAATACAAGCGCAGTGTCTTCACCTTCGGTGCAATCGTCGCTGGTGGTCTCGCACTTGCAGTTGTAGTAGGTTATGTTGTATCAGCTGCCTTCCTAGGCCTTAACAACAATTTCATCTACAACCCAGCTACTGCCTTAATGCTTCAGATTTTCCCAACTTCTGGTGAGAACTTTGGTGAAATCTTCGGTGGTATCTGCCAAGCTCTAGCAGCATATGCGCTCTTCCCAATGATTGGTGGCGTTATCGGATTCTACCTATCTGACTTCGCTGCACGCCTTTCAGGCTCAGAAGACTAATCACAAAAGTAGGTAGTATCATTACTACCTACTTTTTTTGTTGCATCCTTACAACTGTCTTTTAATAGCCAACAATATCCCCCACTGCGACATTTTTATAACTTTTGATAGCAGATAATGCCCCCATTATTCCAATATTCTATATCCTCTCTTTAGGAAATAACGGTTCTTTAGGTGGCTCAATTGGATTAACGAAGATATTATTAATCTTCTCGGCAGTACCTGGTATGAATGGACTGAGCATTAGGCTTACTCTCAATATTCCATCAATTAGACGCTTCATACATTCATCGAGTTTTTCTTTTTCGCCCTGCTTAGCCAAACTCCACGGCTTTGTTTCATCGATTTGACGATTGAGCCCTTGTATTTTCTCCCACACATAATCGAAAGCTTTCGAATAATCATATTTATCCATTAGTGCACAGTATTCTTCTGGCAGTGTAGGCATATTGTCATCTATTACTATATTATTCTTATGAGCAAGCGTAGCTACTCTCTGTACTAGATTACCTAAGTCATTTGCAAGCTCATTACTATATGCCATCTCGAATTTCTCATTCGTGTAATCGGAATCGGCAAAAGTATCAATATGCCTTAAGAAATAGTAGCGAAAAGCATCCACCCCGTGCTTATCTAATACTTCGATTGGATCTACTACGTTGCCAATTGATTTTGACATTTTCTGTCCATTAGAAAGTACCATACCATGCGACAGAATCGTCTTCGGCAGCTCCAATCCTAGCCCTAGTAGCATAGCTGGCCATATAATCGCATGAAATCTCAAAATATCCTTACCCACTACTTGTACGGTTGCTGGCCACCATTTTCTCCATTCGTCATTATCTGGATAGCCAAGTACCGTTATATAGTTAGAGAGCGCATCTATCCATACATACATCACCTGCTCGTCATCACCTGGCACAGGGACGCCCCATTCAAGCTGCGATTTTGGCCTCGAAATCGAGACATCAGGCGAATCTTCAAGCAGCCTCAAGATCTCCTTCTTTCTAAAATCTGGCAAAATCACCATAGCCTCAGACTCTATAGCTTCTCTAATTTGCTCTTTAAAATCGCCAATTCTAAAATAATAATTCTCTTCCGAAAGTTTCTCATATGGCTTCTGATGATCAGGACATACCCCACCGTTCTCCTCGTATTCTTTATCGGTAATAAATCTCTCACATCCAGTGCAATACCATCCTTCATATTTTGCTTTATAAATATGGTTCTCGAGTCTCTGCCAAATTTCTTGCACTCTACGGACATGTTCTTCATCTGTAGTTCTAATAAAATCCGTATTTGATACATTAAGCTCATTAATGAATCCACGAAATTCATCCGAATTATTATCTACATAGGTCTGAACTGATACACCTAGTTCCTTCGCCTTTTGAAAAATCTTACCACCATGCTCATCCGTGCCTGCCTGAAATTTTACATTATCTTTAAGCAATCTATGATACCTCGCGCAAACATCAGCCAGACAATAATCCATCGCGTGACCAATATGAGGCTTACCATTTACATACGGAATCGCAGTCGTGATATATATTTCTCTATCCATAATATGTATTATATAATATATTTCAACAAAAAACAAATACTGGCAGCTACGAACTGCCAGTATTCAGGAAAATTTTTACTAAATATTACCACCCAACATCATTATTAGTACTACTACTAATATTATTACTACAATTCCACCCACCACTCCAATTATTATCAAGGAATTCTTATTTTGCTTGCCACCCAGACTTAGGCTAAAGCCCTTCTTCTTAGGCTGATTATTACTGGCCATACCAGCAGGATCATTAAATGCTACATTCTGTGGACTCTGGGTAGCACCACCGTTTGCTGGCACCGACACTGCACTACCAATTGAACCAGGTACTGGATCTGCAGCCTTAAAAGGCGCTTTTAGCTCTTCTTCGATCGGATCAGGAGCCGGCGCTGGCTCCGGCATTGCAATTGGGTCCATTTCATTCACAAGCCCAGTCGTAGTTGGCTGGAAGACGAGTGGTGTAGCCTGCCCCACAAATCCACCCTGAGAGCCTACATTGGCCCCTCCAAGGTCTTGCCCAGCACCTGCCATAGCAGTCTCAGTAGCACCAACAGTTGCAGCACTGGGCTGCAATACTGGATTAGCTGCAAACGCATCAACCCCAATAGTCGGCGTCGCTACCAGTGATTCGCTAGCGACAGCTCCCATCGATTCACCACCTAGCGCATTTGACGCTCCAGTCATTGGCTGCGCCATCGGCGTCTCAACAGTCTGCACCCCTACCGACACAGTCTCACCAATTTCAGCTGGCGCAGGCGCAGGTGGAGTAGCAAGAGTAGCAGGGTTACCAACTTGCTGTACCCCAGCCGAATCAGACGATAGATTATTTATCGCAGCATCCAAGCTCGCAGCATCTGCCATTGATACAATTGGCCCCAAATCATTCCCAGCTTCTGGGGCTGGACTAGCCTGAGGATTGGTTTGATCATTTGTCGGTTCCATTTTTATTCCTTAGTTTTAAATCGTTATTACTAGTATAAACTATTTTCTAATATCTCGCAAGTCCACCGTTATGGCCCACCTCAGCCATAAT
>JAZQJM010000041.1:0-7846 GCA_045541635.1 Candidatus Nanosyncoccus sp. | reverse complement strand
ACTTAGGACTAACATTT
Source organism: Candidatus Nanosyncoccus sp. (assembly GCA_045541635.1). Classification (GTDB taxonomy): domain Bacteria; phylum Patescibacteriota; class Saccharimonadia; order Saccharimonadales; family Saccharimonadaceae; genus Nanosyncoccus. Next base: position 7,829 of record JAZQJM010000041.1, on the reverse strand, counting down.
AACGTAGTAGCTACACCAGTACCATATACAGTAACATATACAGACAATAGTGGAGACAACACAGTAACAGGAGCTCCTATTAATCCAGTACAAACATCAGTAGGTACAGCTGGAGAAGGAGTAGTACTTACTACTAGTATCCCTACGAGAGATGGTTATACCTTTACTGGTTGGTGTACAATTGCTACTACTAATGAAGGTACAGTATGCAGTGGTACTACTTATCAAGCTGGAGACACATATACGGTGCAAGATACGGATGAGACTACGATAATACTGTATGCCGTGTGGAATAAGGTATACATTCAAGATATAACCACGGCTAATTGTCCTACTGATATGACGATGGTATATGACAAAAGAGATGGACAAGGATATAACATCCAGAAATTAGCTGATAATAACTGTTGGTTACTGGATAACTTGAGACTGGGTAGTGTAGCGCTTACAGAACAACTTTCTACTGCTAATACTAATATGTCTCCTAGTGTATCATTTACATTGCCTACATCGTCTACTGCTTCTGGATTCAATTCAAGTACAGCTGCTCAGATTAATACAGCTTTAGCTAATACTGTAGCAAGTACTACATATGGCAGTGCTAGTGGTGAGATAGGTGTATATTACAATTACTGTGCTGCTTCTGCTGGTACATATTGTTATGAGAGTGGCAGTGGTACTGGTAATGCTAGCTACGATATATGTCCTAGTGGTTGGATGATGCCATATGGTAATACTGCTAATAAGTCCTACTATTACTTATATAATACTGGATATGGTGGTGACGCTACGGACTTCCGTAACGCGCTGTCTACGCCCCTCTCCGGCTACTACTACGATAGCTCAGCGAGCAATCGGGGTAGAAACGGCTACTTCTGGTCCTCTACGCACCACACTAGTAACGGTATGCACATCCTGAGCGTCGATTCCTTGAATGTGACTCCTCAGAATAACAGTAATCTGATTATAGGCTTCTCAGTCCGTTGTGTCGCTAAGTAGTTGACGGACTATTAATATTGCTTGATTGTTAAATGGTGGTAATAATCGTAGCTAGCTATGATTACTTATTAAAAGTATAATAGTGATTCTACTCAATAATCAAATCACTCCAATCTCAATAATATGATTGGGGTGATTTAGTCAAGTGATGTATCTTGATATTTTTAGATATATTAGGTGTTCTCGCAGTAGACGCCACCGGATTCGAGGCGATAGAGAGCTGCGACTTTGCGCTGGCTGGCTGAGAGGACGGATTTCTCGCCGTAGCAAGAGGCGCCCACTACGACTCTTAGGTTATAATCATTGCTTGAGAAGGTGCCGTCGTAGAGCTCGTTAAGCTCTGAATTGGTACATTCGTTATCGATATTCTTCTGGTTGCATTTCATGATGACTAGGTTATATTTGGCACCGTCAGGATCAACGAAACCTTCGGGAAAGTAATCACGATAGAATCCTTCCCAGCTCTGCTCGTGGGCGCCACTGTTAATTCCTTCGCCATAGACGGTGATGGTATTGTAGCGATTTAAGGTGTTCTGTTCGGCAGAGGTACCAGGCAGGGCGCCACGACTGTTATTGGTCTGGTAATTCTTGAGATTCCTGATGAAGCTAAGGACGTCATCGCGACGCTCGGTGTCCCTCTCAGAGGCCCAGAGGGCTGGTAGGGCAATAAAAGTCATGCCGAAGATGAGTCCAGCGATTCCAAGTACTAGTACGACTTCAATTAAAGTAAAACCTTGTTTCGTCTTCATAGTTTAAGTATAAGATTAAACTCGCAAAATATCAAGGTTGTTATGGTAAAATTAGATTATGTTTACTCTATTTCTGATAATGATCTTCGTGCTGGGGGTGATGATGGGATCGTTTTTATGCTGTCAGGCGAGGCGGCTACATAGAAAAGAGCAGAGTAAGTGGTCAGTGTGCCCACATTGCCATTATAGATTGAAATGGTATGATAATATACCGATTATCTCATGGATAATGCTTAAGGGGCGCTGTCGTAAATGTCACAAGAAAATTGGAGCACTCGAGATATTGTCAGAAATTGGCGTAGGAGTGGCGCTTCTCATGGTGACGATGCGTTATGTGGGTGGTGAAATGGTGATGGATGCGATGGGGTTTCCGGTGTTTGGAGCGATGCAGTGGTGTATATATGCGGGACTAGTCTTGCTAACTCTATCGCTGTGCTTCCTGGCGATTTACGATGGGGCTTATGGAGAGTTGCCGAGCCTGGCCTTGACTTTTGCTGGAATATGTGCTATAATGATGTTAATTCTCCAGCAGTGGAGTGGTCTTTCTGATGTGGGTGGGTCTTTTAGGATTACGGTGGATGCGCTACTTTCGGCATTATTGTTTGGTGGGGTGTATTTGGTGTTATATTTGGTATCACATGGTAAATGGGTGGGCGATGGTGATTTTATCATAGCTGGAATAATTGGAGTGGCGCTCGGTACGCCGTGGCTTTCGCTGATTGCGCTGCTCGTGGCTAATCTATCGGCGACGATTGTTATGTATCCGTTTGTAAGAAAGACGAAAAATCATCAGATATTTTTTGGGCCTTTCTTGGTGCTGGCTTTTGTGGTGGTGTATAGTTTTGCACCGTTTTTTCAATCTTTAATATGATATAATGGGAGTATGCATAGGCGTAAAGGAGATACATTAGTAGAAGTCGCGCTCGCAGTTGGGATTTTCTCGATGGTGGCCGTGGCTGTGGTGTCGGTGGTGAGTGGTAGTACTTCTAATGCGCAATCTTCGCTTGAAATTACGGTGACGAGGGAGGAGATGGATGCGCAGGCAGAGGCGCTGAGATTTATCCATTCTTCGTATATTGCTGGTGGGGAATCTAATTTGTCTGGGAATACTGATTATGTGAATCTATGGCGCACAATTGTGGGCAGAGCAAAGAACCAGAGCGTCTCGCTAGATTTTACGCCGACTACTTGTGCTGAATTATACGAGGGGAATAATTTGAGAAATCAAGGGGCTTTTATAATTAATACACACGCGATGAGTTCGGTGAATCCTGACGAGGTGATTATCACGCCTGAAGGGGTGTATGGGAATAAATTTACAGTGGCTTCGACTTATCCGAGAGCAGTATATGGTGGTACTAGTGATACGCTACTTGAGCAGGATACTGGGGTAACGATAGGTAGGATAGAGGGGCTATATGTGGTACCATTTCGAGATAATGCTAGTACGGCGATTGTGACGACAACGGTGAGTGGTGGCACGAAAATTGAGCGTAAATCGGCATATTATGATTTCTATATTAGGTCTTGCTGGTATGCGCCTGGGGCTGATAAGCCATCTACTATTTCTACGGTGATTAGGCTGTTTGATCCGGATGTGTCGGATTTCTAGCTGTATTTATTTAGTCTCGCTGTGAAATTTTTCGTGGACTTCACGCAGATGGGCGTCGGTGACGTGGGTGTATATCTGAGTGGTGGAAATGTCAGCATGGCCGAGCATAGACTGGACAGAGCGAATATCGGCACCGTTCATGAGTAGGTCGGTAGCGAATGAATGCCTTAATGTGTGGGGAGAGACGTGCTTAGTAATGCCGGCGAGACGAGCGTATTTCTCGACGATGCGCTCAATGCTGCGTGCTGTAATGCGACGATAGTTACCAGACGTGTCAACAGCTTGAAGATTACGTGAATTATTAAGGAAAAGTGCTGGGAGGGAATCGGTGCGTGCATTGAGATAGTCCTGGACACGGTCAGCACAAGTCTGGGAGATGAAAATAGGGCGATCCTTAGAGCCTTTACCACGGACCATAAATTCGCGACGTTCGAGGTTAATGGAGTCGCGATTAAGATTAACTAGCTCGGATACACGAAGTCCACCGGAGTATAATAATTCGATGATGGCGCGATCGCGAAGACCAGACTCGGTGGAGAGGTCAATCTCGTCTAGCATTTCCTCGACTTCGTCAAAATGGAGAAAAGTAACTTGCTTCCTTGTGACTTTGGGAAGCTCGATGAGAGAAGGGTCGAGAGACTTAATCTCGCGCTTGGCGAGATATTTCATGAAACCTCTAAGAGCGATAAGATGGTAGGCTTGAGTGATGACTTTGAGATCTTCGCTGCCATTATCGGAGCCGTAGCGATTAAGTTTGAGACGATATTTGCGTAGTACTTCGCGATCAATGTCGGTGGATTTGATGTCGTCTTTATTTAAAATGTCCTGGCAAATTTCAAGGAAGCGTTCTAGATAGAGGCGATAGTTCTCGACGGTCTTACGGCTGCGACCACTTTCGATTTCGAGATGTTCAAGAAAATCTTCGATTAAGTCTGAGATATACATAAGTATATTATATCAAAAAATAGTCCCCTTAGAAAGGAGACTATTAGCGACCGTCTTTAAGACGTGGGTGCTTGCGCTTGTCGCTGTGCTTATGATTATTATTGCGATTTTGCTTAGCAATTGGACGCAATGTGATTTTTCTTGCCATGTGGTAATTATATCATATGAAAGCGAAAAATAAAAATGCTTATGATATAATATTAATATGGATGAGCGAGAAATACAGCAAAAAAGAAGAGCTAGCGAAGAACAGGCGACGGCTGAGCGTGCTAGGATTTTGGGTTTGCCATATTTGGATACGAGAGGGTTTGAGAATGATATTCCGTTGATGCCCGGGATGCTAAGTAAGGCTGTGATGCATCGAGATTATATTTTGCCACTAGCACTTAATGAAGAAGAGCAGCGATATCGTTTCATGGTGACAAGCCAGACGCCGAGATCGGTGATTGAGAAAATGCGTCAGGAATACAATGATGAGGGGCGAAAGATTGACTTTTTCTTGATCTCGGGGTCGGCATATAAAGTGCTAATGCTGCGCTATGATCCACCACAAGAGATTCATTATGATGATATTAAGATTGCTGGTGATGGTGATTCGGAGACGATGGCAAGTGTGTCGCGTACGCTTGATAGCGTATCGACGGATAAGGTATTTGATTTTCTGATTGATCAGGCTGATAAATTGGGTGCATCTGATATTCATATTGAGAATATGCGTGATGGAATTAGGATTAGGATGCGTGTGGATGGGCTACTTCATCCAGTGGCGACGATTGATAAGGATAAATATCGGATTTTCATGGGAGAATTATCGTCGCGTTCGAATGTGTCGATGGCGTCCAATGAGCCTCAGTCTGGACACATGCAGAAGGAGATTACTAGAGATGGTAGTACGCATCTACTAAATATCCGTGTGGAGACGATTCCGACGATGTATGGACAGGATGCTGTACTGAGGTTGTTTAACTTCGATGAAAGTTTATTAAATTTGGACTTGTTAGGGTTATCTGATGCTGAGATGGCTGAGATTAGAGATGTAATTTCCCATCCGAGGGGACTAGTATTAATGGTGGGCCCGACTGGTTCTGGTAAATCTACGACGCTTTATTCTATGCTGAACGCGCTTAATACTTCAGATCGTAAAATTATCACACTCGAAGATCCGATTGAATATGGCATAACTGGTATTTCGCAGATTCCGATTAATACTAATAATGGTGGATCTTTCGCTGAAGGGCTCAGGAGTGTGCTACGTCTTGATCCTGATGTAGTGATGGTGGGGGAGATTCGTGATGGCGATACGGCGAAGACGGCGATTCAGGCGTCGATTACGGGACATTTGGTGCTATCTAGCTTCCATGCGAATTCGACATCGGCTGCTTTCTCGAGAATGATTGATCTGATTGGCGTGAATCCGATTTTCTCTAGTTCGGTGAGGCTTGTGATAGCGCAGAGGTTAGTGAGGAAATTGGCTGACTCTAAGAAGCCACGACCAGCTACTGAAGTAGAAATAAGATATATTAAGAAAGTACTGAAAGGTGTGGATCCGAAGTGGCTAAAGGGTGATTCGGTGCAGACAGTTAAAGTGGAGCAGGTAGCAGAAGATATTGACCCTTTGAAAGAGAAAGGACTAGACCAGGCGCTGGAGGCACTAGAAGAAAAAGTACATTCGAAGAAGAAATATAGTATTGTAGAGAAAAATGATGATATTGATTTGAATAATCTAACGTTATATGATCCAGTAGTAACGGAAGATGCGCCGTTTGGGTATAAAGGCAGAACCGTAATAATGGAACAATTAGTGGTCTCTGATGATATTCAGGCATTCATCCGTGGTGATGTGAAAGACATTAATACTGATGCGATTGAGGCTGTAGCGAAGAAGAATGGTATGTTGACTCTAGAGCAAAAAGGCGTGCTGGCTGCACTTCGAGGTGAGACTACTTTGGAAGAAATCTCACGGGTAATATGATATAATTGTGTTATGGCAAAAGAAGTTATTTCTGATTATAATGGTTACGACTATAAGAAGATTTTTTGGGAAGATGCTGATAGGGAATATGAAGATCAGGCTGATCGGATGGCGATACGCAAGCTGCTACCTAAGCGAATGGAAAAATTTGCTGATATCGGTGGTGGATATGGTAGACTTGCCAATGAATATTTGAAACGTGCGCACAAGGTATATCTTTTTGATTATTCTAAGAGCGAGCTAGCGCAAGCGAAGGAAATATATGGCGATAAAATAGAGACCAAGGCTGGCGATATTTATGAGTTGCCATTTCGTGATGATGAGCTAGATGGGGTAATGATGGTACGTGTAACTCACCATCTAAAGGAGCTCGACAAAGCCGTGGCAGAGCTGTACCGTGTGCTTAAGCCAGGTGGAGTAGCTGTAATAGAAGTAGCTAATAAGAGGACTTTGCCAAAGATCGCGCGTTTTGTGACGAGGCGTAGTAAAGTGAATCCTTTTGATAAGAAGCCAGCGAATTATAAGGAAATCTCAGCTAATGGATTCTATAATTATCATCCAAAATACGTGGAAGATATCTTCGATAAGGTTGGATTCAAGATGGAGAGAGTATTGTCAGTGTCTAATTTTCGTAGCAAGACGCTTAAGAAGGTGTTTGGTACAAATAATTTAGTAAAAATGGAAAACAGTGCTCAGCAGATGTTGGCATCGATTAGATTTGCCCCGTCGATATATTATAAGTTGAGAAAACCTGAGAAATAGTGTATAATATATATTATATTATTTCTCTAGATTGATGTCTTGTGGGAAATATTATATTGTTTTCTGGAGCGTCGTCTCTTGAAAATATATGGGGCCATCGTTCAACGGATAGGACATATCCCCTCTAAGGATACAATGCAGGTTCGATTCCTGCTGGCCTCGCCATACATTTGAACTTTTCTTAATAAGAAAAGTTCAGCAAAAGAAACTTTGGACTTCTTTCCGGAGGAAAGGAAGTCCAGCAAGAAAGGCTAGTAAGGAAAATAAATCAGGCACATGTCCTGATTTATTTTCTGTTTATGTCCATAAAATTCTCTTAGAATTTTATGGGGCGTATCTTTTTAGCAAATTTTCTTCAGGAAGAAAAACTATATGATGAGAATTGAAATGGAAGTGAATTCCATTTCAATTTTTGATTATGGAATTTAAATAATTTTTATTATGGTTGTGGTATAATTATTATTAATATGAAGGTAATACATAACTCTCTCAAATCTTGGTCTCCTATATATATATATATATATATATAGGTTTGGCGCTTAGCGCTACAGTATTAACTAGTTTATTTGTCGCTCTTAGTGGTGGTCTTGGTTCTGGTTCTGCTTCAGCCGTAGCTAATACTTCTGGTTCGGCTAATATTGAATATTCTGCTAATATACTACCTAGCCTTAATGTAACTATTCCAGTTAGTACAGTAAGCCTAACACTTAATCCAGTGAATGCTAGTCTAGCTACTTCTAATGTACCTATTACAGTAGGTACTAATAATGATTATGGCTATACATTAACA
>JAZQJM010000040.1:0-10539 GCA_045541635.1 Candidatus Nanosyncoccus sp. | reverse complement strand
ATGGGTGAAAATGTCGAAAAAACAACCAGCAAGCTGACTGCTAGGTATTTTACCTTAATTCGGTGCAAGTGTCGCAGTGCCATTCTGGCCTTTATCAAAGTTATTTTAGTTCTATTTCTTAGCCGCATCTATCTCCTCGTTTAAATTTTTGCGATTATATACATATTGATAGGATTTTTTCAACCCCCCTCATGGAGATTTTCTAGCATGAGTTTTATCACCCCTGTATAATTCGCTATTACGGATAGGCTTATTTTTTATTGCGCTCTGCTTATTTTGCATAATGCTCTGCTTATTTTAAGCCTAGCCATTTTACCGAGAGAATTAGCGATGGCCGAAAAACATGCTATAATCAGACTAGTTGGAGGAACCATGGATAAGAAACAGCAAAAATGGGATGAATACTTTATGCAAATCGCCGAGACTGTAGCGACCAAGTCAAAAGATCCTTCATCCAAAATGGGATGCGTTATCGTAGATGATAAGAAACGCGTAGTCTCGCTAGGCTATAATGGCATGTTGCAAGGTGCAGATGAATCTAAAATGACTTTAAACGAGCGCCCTATGAAATATTATTTCGCCATTCATTCAGAAATGAATGCACTGATTTTTGCTCATCAAGACTTGTCTGGTTGTACTGTATATAATAGAGTCGCTACGTGTGAGAACTGTCTCAAGTATTGTCTCCAAGCTGGCATTAAACGTTTCGTCTATAAAGAGCTGCGTGTTCAGTCTCATTCTACTGACCCTAAGAAATCTATGACAAATATCGAAACCGACGAGGCAATTATTCGCTTGCTTCGCTCCATGCCAGAGGTTGAGACGCTAAACATTACAAACGGCAAGACTTACATTGCAGATATTTTAGATTCATATCCGAAAGATTCTGAAGAATACCAACGTCTCCTAAGCTGGACTAAGTAAGAGTTAATGGCTACCTAATAGTAGTCATTATGCAAAATAAGCCACCCTAAGGTGGCTTATTTCAGGTATACAAATCTATTTAACTCTAACGGTGCTTCTTCATGATGCTAATCATGACAACATATGTAATAATTGCACCGATTATCGCACCACCGAATCCTACTCCCACGTAGATTAATGGTTGTAAATTATTGCTGGTGTTCTGCGTAGTTGTTGCTTCACTGCTGGTGTCCTGTGTTCCATTCTGCATTTCACTAGGCATCGCGGGTATTTCACAAGACTCATCTCCTTCTTCACATTCCGGCATTTCTGGTGGCGTACACGTCTCGCCCTCAGCACATTCCGGCATTTCACCATCGGTCGGGGCTGTCGGGCGACTGCTGGATTCCGTATCTGTATTTTCAGCTACAGGCCCCATTCTGCGATTCCCCCGAGTAGGCCCATTGCTAGAATTTGCATTAGTGGTGGAAGTTTCAGTAGTTGTTGTTGTGTTATCTTCGGTTTCCATATAGCTCCTTCAATTATTATAATTTATATTATATATTACAAACCTTAAAAGTATCTAAAAACATCAGAAATTTTAAGTTTTATAGGTAAACCACTAAATCTACCAAACAATTGGCGTCATTCCATTTTCTTCTAAAAATTTATTACATCTAGAAAAATGATGGTTACCAAAAAATCCAGCATGCGCCGATAGTGGAGATGGATGTGGCGATTCGAGTACCAAATGTCGTGAAGTGTCAATTAATATCTTCTTGTTGCGCGCATCCCGTCCCCATAATATGAATACCAAATGTGGCCTCACTTTATTTAGATATTCAATAGTTGCAGTAGTAAAAGTTTCCCAGCCTTTGCCACGATGCGACCCAGCCTTATGCGCCTCTACCGTTAGTACGGTATTAAGCAGTAGTACTCCTTGTTTCTGCCAATTCCTTAGACTTCCGGCAGGGTTAGCATGCTTACCGATATCGCTATCAATTTCTTTATAAATATTCACAAGAGATGGTGGTATCGGTTGTGAATTTGGTACCGAGAAAGCCAGCCCTTCAGCTGCCCCTGGCGTATGATAGGGATCCTGCCCCAGTATTACGACTTTTACATCATTTAGATCCGTTGTAAAAGCCGAGAATACCAGACTTTTCTTCGGGTATATTGTCTTCTGCTCATATTCTTGGCTCAAGAACCTGGAGAGCTCTTTAAAATACGGCTTTTTAAATTCACTATTTAGAAATTCTTTCCAACTCTCATGCATACTATATATTATATATCAGTTTTACTGTTTTCTAATCTGGAAAATATTCTCAGATGAGTTATAATACAAATATGGCAAAGTTATATTTTCGCTATGGGGCGATGGGGTGTGGCAAGACGATGCAGCTTCTGCAAGTTGCTTTTAATTATGAGGAACGTGGTCACGAGGTGTGCGTCATTAAACCTGCTACCGATACTAAGAATGGCACCAAACTTCTTACCCGAATTGGCCCAGAGCGAGAGACGGATTTCTGTTTTACTAAAGATATTAATCTATATGAAGTAATTTCAGGCAATTACCAGCACGTACACTGCGTCCTAGTGGACGAAGCGCAGTTCTTGACTCCGACACAGGTCGACCAATTACTACTAGTCACGATCAAGTATGATATTCCAGTGATGTGTTATGGTCTCAGGCTTAACTTTCGCCAGGAAGATGGTGGCTTCGAGGGTGCGACACGTTTGCTCCAAGTTGCCCATGAAATTGAAGAGATTAAGACAATATGCGAATGTGGCAAGAAGGCTACTTTAAATAGTCGTTTCCTGAATGGCGAGCTCGTCACTACTGGTCCTGATATTCTTATCGATGACGGCACTAGTAAGATTGAATATCGTGCTCTCTGTCCAGCTTGTTTTCATCGATATCGTGAAAGTGCAAAATCTACCACAAGTTAATACTTATAACATCTAAGGAGGATTAAATGTATATTGTTATTGAAGGACATGACGGTGCAGGTAAATCTACGCAAGCGCGACTCTTGCAAGAGTATTACGAGGCCAGAGGTAAGAAAGTAGTCATCATGGATGAGCCTGATGGTGATTTACCACAAGCGCACGATCTGCACGACCTAATTCTCATTAAAGGTAAGGATTATCATCTGGAGCCACTTACTAATGTACTATTATTTACGGCAGCTCGAGAGGAGCTCTGGAAGAAAATCGCCGAGCCAGTACTAAGAGACGGTGGAGTAGTCATATCTGCCCGTAACTGGTGGTCTACGCTTGCTTATCAAGGTTATGGCGAGGGCATCTCTCGTAGTAAAATCATCAGGCTTACGAAAGATTTATTGCCACCTCGCTACGTAACTCCAGACTATGGCTTCATCCTAACTGTATCTGACAAAATCCGTCTCGAGCGCCAAAGTGTGCGTGGTAAAGCTATCGAAACATTCGAGGCCAAGCCAGATGATTTTCAGCAAAGAGTTAATGCTGCATATCCCAAAATAGCTAAAGAGTTCAACCTAACCGTCCTGGACGCCTCTGGTACGCCAGAAGAGATTTTCAGTCAAATAGTGAAATGCATTGAGGGCTAAAAAGCCTGGAGTGTAGTATAGGTCATAGTGTAGGCCATAACTAAACCTACGTCATTACGGAGCCATTGCTAGTAGTCCTACCCACGCGCAGTTATTAATTCTCGGCAAACTGTGATTTATACAGTTCCGCATAGAACCCGTCTTTAGCTAACAATTCTTTATGATTTCCTTGTTCCACAATGCTACCATCTCGCATTACTAAGATTAAGTCAGCATTACGAATTGTCGAAAGCCTGTGTGCAATGACAAATGACGTCCTGCCATGAGTGATTTTCTCGAAAGAATCCTGAATTAGCTGCTCTGTGCGAGTATCTACATTGGAAGTTGCCTCGTCTAGTATCATCATTGGTGGCTCGGCCACCATCGCACGCGCAATAGTGATTAGCTGCTTCTCCCCAGCCGAGATATTGTCTGAGTCCTCACTAATCTCGGATTTGTAGGTATTAGGCAGCGCTTCAATTATGTGATTAATGTTACTGGCGCGTGCAGCACGTTTTACATCTTCTAGCGTCGCGCTTGGTCTGCCATAGCGCAGGTTGTCTTCTATTGATCCAGAGAATAACCAAGTATCCTGGAGCACCATCCCGAACTGTTTCCTTACATCGGCGCGCTTCATTTCCCTAATCGGCTCACCGTCAATAGTGATATATCCAGATTGAGGTTCGTAAAATCTCATCAATAGATTAATAATAGTGGTCTTGCCAGCGCCAGTTGGCCCTACGATAGCTACATTCATACCAGGCTCTACCTTGACGGAGAAATCCCGAATAATGGGCTGGCCAGGCAGGTATTCGAAAGATACGTTATGGAACTCCACTGCGCCACGCACGTCACTTAGTGATATGCTTGGCTCTGCGTCAGGCTCTTCCTCAGTGAGTGCCAGGAAGTCAAATACTCTTTCGGTGGATGCCAGTAAACCTTGAATAGTAGCAGTAGTAGATGCAATCTCGGTAATTGGTCTATTGAATCTCGAGATGTACTGAATAAAAGCCTGCAGCGCGCCAATCGTAATTGTCCCTTGCATAGCAAACATCCCACCCAGTACCGATACAATTACATAATTAATATTAGTAAACAGATGCGTCATCGGCATCGAAATTGTAGAATAAAACTGTGCTTTTCTAGTTACAATTGCGAGTCGATCGTTAATCTTATTGAATTCGGCAATTGACAGCATTTCGTGCGAGTTTGATTTTATAATAATCTGGCCAGCATAATCTTCCTCAATCACACCGTTTAATTCTCCTAGGATTTTCTGTCGCTCAATAAAGAAACGCTGCGCATGTTTCATCACGATACCTACCAATATGATTGATAATGGCACAATTACGAAAGTTACAAGTGACATTGGTACGCTAATAGTCAGCATAATAATCATTACCCCCACTAGAGTTGTAAGACTGAGCGAAATATCACTAATCTCTTGTGATAAAGTAGAGGAGATCACTTCTATATCGTTAGTCATTAATGACAGAGTGTCACCGTATTTGTGCTGGTCGAAATACGCGATTGGTAGATGATTAATCTTCTCAATGATTCTCTCGCGCAAATCTTTAGTGTATTTGGCTGACACGATCGTAAGTAGATATGCTTGTATGTAATTCAGCACAGCAGAAGCCGTAAACAGCCCAATTGACAGCCACACGAGATTTACGATGGCATCATAATCAATTTCTGGGTAAGTATTGACGGCAATATTTGTCATATCACCTAGTATCATCGGGATGAACAGCCCACAAGTAGCTGAGCCTACGGCTAATATCATTGCGATCACTACAAGGACTGAATATTTCTTAATAGAGCGCAAGAACTTGCGAAAAGTTTTCTTTCCAGCTTTTGGCTTGCTCCCATTTAGACTATGCGCTGCCACGGCTTGCCTCCTCTGCTAACTTTAATTCGCGTCCGTATTCTTCTTCAGAAAATTGCGATTTTACGATATCACGATATACTTTACATTTCTTAATTAATTCCAAATGCTTACCTTTCCCCACTATCTTACCTTCGTTTAGTACGATAATCTGTTCTGCGTCCTTAATTGTATTAATTCGCTGCGCCACAATTAATGTCACCATATCACGAGTTACTGGGCCGAGTGCCTTCCTGAGCTTCGCATCCGTCTTCATATCTAATGCCGAGAAAGAGTCATCAAAAATAAAAATATCAGGATTCTTCGCAATCGCGCGCGCAATAGACAGTCTCTGTTTCTGGCCACCAGATACATTGGTACCACCTTGCGATATATGGGCTCGGTACCCACCTTTTAGCTTCTCTATAAAATTATCGGCCTGTGCGATTTTGGCTGCATCTTTAATTTGCTCGTCAGTAGCATTCGGTGCACCGAAAGCGATATTAGACTTCACCGAGCCAGCAAATAGCAGCCCTCTTTGTGGCACTAGTCCAATCCTCTTCATTAAATCGTCTTTTTCATAATCACGAATATTAATATTATTAATCAATATTTCTCCACTTGTAGGCTCATAAAATCTCGGCACGAGATTAATAAGTGTTGACTTGCCAGAGCCAGTCGAGCCGATAAAGGCCGTAGTCTCCCCAGCTGTAGCCTTGAAAGATATATTATCTAGCATTTTCTCTTTCGCACCAGGATAACGAAAATCTACATTGCGAAATTCAATCGAAGCACTCTTGGCTGGCACACCCACAGTTTCATCCTTCCATTTGATACCAGATTTGATATTTAATACTTCATTAATCCTTCCGGCACATACATTGGCGCGTGGTAACATCACGAACAGCATCGACATCATTAAAAACGACATCATTACGAAAGTTACATATTGCGCAAATGCTGTCATATTACCTAGATACGAGAAGTCCTGATGAAGTAGCGAAATGCCGATATAATAACACAGTAGCGTTAATCCGTTAAAAATAATGTTTACTAGTGGCATTGCGAGTTTCAATATTCGATCAAGATAAATTGATAGATTTGTAGCTTCCGTATTGCTGATGTCAAACTTCTTCTGTTCCAGCTTCTCATTATTGAAAGCTCTAATTACGCGCAGTCCTGTAAGATTTTCACGAGTGATTAGAGTAATTTTATCTACTAGTTTCTGATATATCTTAAACTTTGGCACCACAAGTGACATAATAATTGCAATAGTCGCAAAAATCGCCACTACGCCAATCGCGATAATCCAGGACATATCTGGCGCCGTCGTAATCGCCATTACCAGTGCGAAAATGCAAAAAAGTGGCGCCATTAGCATGATGGATAACATCATCATGATAGCTTGCTGCACTTGATTGACGTCGTTAGTAGTACGATTAATCAGCGACGCTGTGCTGTAATTCTTCGTATCCTCCAGATTAAGTGACAGTACTTTGCTGTAGATGCTTGCTCTTATGTCTCGTGAGAAATTTGCTCCCACCCTTGAAGAGAAATAAATACTAATTAGCGCGCATCCACCAGACGCCAATGCGATTAGTAACATTAATCCACCAGTCTGCCAGATATAGGCGTTATTCTCGGCAATGATGCCATCATTAATAATACCAGCCATCATCGATGGTAGTTGCATTGTGGCGAAGGTCTCCCCAGCCGTCGCAAGTATTAGTAGTATTACTTGCCACCAATATGGCTTCAGGAATTTCAGTAATTTTAGCATATCTTCTTATTATACCATATTCGCTCTGATGAGCCACATTATACCAAACGTTGCCCCCATCACGACCAGCATTAATATAATCAGCATTATTATTTTACCGGCAATTGGTTTCTTGATTGGCTTGCCAGCGTCCATTCTTTCTTTTGCTTTGCTCCCTGGTACCATGTGCCCACGAATCATTTTTTATTCTCCTTTTTATGTTTTTCTAAATGCATGATAAAATACGTGATTAATCCCATTATAATATATATGTAGTATGAGAAAAACCTCCAAAACAGCATTGCCCAGAACACATATCCACTAGAGAGTGCTGAGAACACTACATAGAAAGTCCCTTCGGCAGCACCAGAGTTGCCTGGTGTCGGCACAAAATATACAGCACTCATTACAGCTATTGTCAGTGCGAAGCACGACATAAAATCTACCGTTCCACCGAAAGTTGTCAATACGAAATATGGTATCGACGCAATTAATATATTAAAGATGAGTGATAAAATAATTACCACGACAAATAACTTCGGCTTTTTCAGAATCGTCTTGACGGATTTTACGTATTCGGCTACCTCATGTTCCACCTTAATCAGGGCTGCTTCGCGATTTTTAACAATGCGAATTTTGGCTAGTAGCTTCACGCACCACTTGGTTATATTCGTGGTTGCTTTTGGGAAAAACGTCGCCATCCCCACCATTACTGGCCAAAACGCATAGAAGATTAGTCCAAACCACGCCGTTACGATTAATGCAGGATTGTCCCTCGTGACGCTACTGAAAATAAAACACAGTATCGCAATAATCATAAAAGCTATCTGAATCGAAATCATCCCGAATACCGAGATGGTTGTTGCTAGCCCACCCGTCATTTCACCGTTTTTGTGTAGATAATATACTTGAAACGGCTGCCCACCTACGGCTGCTGGTGTAATATTGTCATAATATCTGCCCAGTATCACTGTGCGACGAGCTAACTTGTTAGCATCTTGTTGGGAAATTTTCCTCTCAGGGACTTTCCTAATCATTAATGCATACTTATAAATCTCCAGCGTAAAAGCCACCACGAAACATATTACGGCAGGAATCAGGTACCACCAATTAATCTTCACTTCGGCGAGTTCTGCTGCATTTCTAGAATTTCCAAATTCATTAATCGCCGTTATCGCGATTACGATCACGTTAAGTGCGATGAAAAGTATCGTGAGTAAGATTTTGCGTATTTTTTTGCGCTTCAAAATTAGTTTTTTGTTTTCACTGGCCTGCATTAGCGATTACCTATTTGCTTTCCTAATGTTAGGATACTCATCTATCAGCACACGGATACAGCCGGCAATTGGAATCGCCACGATTGCCCCTAGCAGCCCGAACATATACATACCAATCGTAATTGCTGACAAAATAGCCACGGCAGGTAACTTGAGTGCGTTGCCCTGGATCTTCGGCGAGATCACATTGTTCTCTACTTGTGCATATATTATATATATAACGGCGAAAATCACTGCTGCTACTGGGTTAGAGAAGAATAGTATAATAGTTACTAATGTACCACCGATGAATTGGCCAAACATTGGGATTAAGTAGAACAGCATCGTAATTAGCCCCATTGGTACGGCAATGCTCGACTCTATATTCATAAATAATGATATACAGAAAACGATAAACCCAGACGCCATCCCGTCAATCATTGCTACAATAATCTGTCGAGAAACGTAAGTGGAGATTACATTTGCCATTCTGCTTAACACTCTTTTTGCTACAGTTACAGATTTCTTATCCTCGCCACCAGCGCTGAGCTTAGTCCAGATTAATTCAATAATGCCAGGGCCTTCTAATAGGAAAAGTAGCGTCAAGACAAGCACGAGTACTATTTTCATCACAGCATCAGCAATGCCACTTACGCCAGACACTAGGTTAGTACCCAGTACACCGAGCAGATTATTAGACAGTCCAGTAATTGCATTAACTATTTCAGCATGTAAATCATCAATCCCTATAGATTTGCCAATATTATTAACTCCTTCCCAGCCACCAAACGTCTGCTCAAAAGTCTCCGGGAAATGCTGGACAAACTTGGATGTCTCGTTCACTACTACTGGGCCGATAATTGCAATAATCGTACCAATTACCAGTACCACGATTAGATAAGCCAGTACAGCAGATAGTGTCTGACGCTTCTTCTCGGTTCCAAATAGTTTCGCAAAAAGTGAATTGACTTTGCGCACTAATGGTTTCAATGCGAGTGCTAGGAAAATCGAAATCCCAATAATGATTAGTCCAGTAAGCGCTTTATATATAAACAATAGTGTCAGCACAATCCCCACTGGTACTAGCCAGAATTTCACAAAAGTCCGTGTGTTCGTCTCGATACTTGTAGACATAAACCTCCTCTTATAGACTAATTGTATCATAAATGTTATAATTAGGACAATGAAATTATTAATGCATACCTGCTGCGCTCCCTGCAGCGTTTATTGTATCGACAGCTTGCGTGAAGAAGGTATCGAACCTACGGTTTTCTGGTACAATCCCAATATTCATCCATATATAGAATATAAAACTCGCCGAGATTGTCTGCGCGATTACTGTGAGAGTATTAATGTTGAGGCAATTTTTGATGAAGAATATGGCCTAGACGAGTTCTGTCGCAATGTAGTAGATGATATTCCTAATCGTTGCGTTAATTATTGTTATAAGAAACGCCTCACTGAGACAGTACGCTACGCAGCGAAACATGGCTATGATCATTTTACTACTACCTTGCTAGTCTCTCCATATCAGAAACATGAAGAACTAGTCGCTGTCTGTGAGGAGCTGGCGCGCCTTTCTGGAGTTAAATTCTTATATCGCGATTTCCGTGTGGGTTTTCGTGACGGCCAGGCCAAAGCTCGCGCGCTCGGCATGTATATGCAGAAATATTGTGGCTGTATCTTCTCCGAAGAAGATCGCTACCGTAAACAAATCGAACGCGACCTTGCATCCTGCAATATTGATAAAGATTAATCCAATCTGTCTTCTAGCATCTTTCTGAATCCCTTACTTAAGCAATACTAGGCTTCACGTTTTTCATAGTTCATTCTCACGGATCTCTTCAAAGTATTGGTACAATTATGTTATAATTAATTCATAAGAGCAATAGTTCTAGGAGCTATCACTCTATTTAGTCAATGTATTATCCCAATCTTATTAGTAAGATTGGGATAATCTTTTTCTGGTGACCGAGTCTGATGACGAGCGTAATTCTAATTGTGAACATCTCCTTCACCTCCTTATTTAAGTTTACGACCTAAATAATTAGGGCACCTATGGTCGGATTACCTAGAATCTCCGGATAGAATGCCCTCGCAGTTAGAGTGGGTGCTGCAAGTCCACCGTCACATTCTATCCACCAGAAATTTTTAACAATGACCTGGCTAGTACTCTATCATACCCCT
>JAZQJM010000039.1:0-12355 GCA_045541635.1 Candidatus Nanosyncoccus sp. | reverse complement strand
TATATATATATATAGGAGACCAAGATTTAAATGAGTTATGTATTACCTTCATATTAGTTTCATTATAGCATAACTTTTATGTTTTAATTACAAAAATCCACCGAGCTGGTGAAACTGTGCTATAATCAGGTTTTAAGGAGATCTATGGCGACCATTAAGAAAGCAATTATTACCGACGCTGGTTTTGCCAGCCGGTATTTACCAATTACCAAGACAATTCCAAAAGCGATGATTCCGATTGGCGCGAAGCCTGTAATGCAGCTGTGCGTGGAAGAATGCGCCGAGGCTGGAATAGAAGAGATTATTATCGTCGCGACACCTAATACTCGTGCACGCGAGATTTACGATGATTATTTTCATAATCCAGCTGAGAACGTGAGAGCACTGTTAGCCCAGCAAGGGAAGAGCGAACGATTCGAAGCAGTAGAGAAAATACTGAATTTTCCAAAAATTACCGTGATAGAACAGGACCCCAACTTGCCTTATGGTAATGGTTCACCAATCGTGTCAGCAAGGCAGTATGTCGAGGGAGAAGAAGCCTTCGTAGTATTATATAGTGACGATTTAATTCTCGGCAAGGGCGACGTCTCCACCCTAATTGAGACTTACGATCAGCATCCGGATGCTAAGGGCGTAATCGCGACCCAAGAGATGCCAGAAGGTGTCTGGCATAAGTATGGCATGGTAGCCCTAAAGGACAATGGTACGCTCTCTCATATCGTAGAGAAGCCGAAGACTCCAGAGCTCTCGCCCAGTAATCTAACTAGCTATGGTAGATATTTGCTAACTCCAGAGATTTTTCAGTATCTTGTGCCAAGTAATACGGGACTTGATGGTGAGCTATGGACAGTGGATGCCATTACGAAGTTAGCCGAAGCTGGCGACATAATCGTAGCAAGGAGCGCTGGTAAATGGATTACGACTGGCGACCCGAAGAACTATTTCCTCGCGCATTTGCAGTATGTACTCAATCATACAGACTACGCCGATGAGGTGAGGAAGTTTGTGGCATCAAATTAATTTAGTGTGATATAATGACAAAAAGGAGTAAAAATGAATGTAGCTGAATGGATATTGGTAGCAATTCTAAGCATTACTTTGTTTATCTTTCTGATAGTGGGGATAATATTGATTATTAAATTAATGGGGGTAGCTGACGAAGCGAAGCGTGTAGCGATAAGAAGTCAGGACATTGCTGATAATGCTAATGACATTGTCGCCAATGTTAAAGGCATGACATCTGTCGGTGGCGTGGTACAATCTTTTGTAGATAAGTATGTAGAGCCGAAACTTAAAACAACTAAATCAAAAGAAAGGACAGCACAAAATGACAGCAGAGAAGAAAAATAGTGGTAAGGGTAAGTTTTTCCTAGGGGCAGCACTTGGCGCAATTGCTGGCGCGATAGCTGGGAAGTTTATTTCGCAGCATGTGGAAGCAAAAGTAGAAGACGACGATGAATGTGAGCATGATGAAGAGTCTTCATGCGAGGATGAGTGCGTACACGATGATAATTGCACCTGCGAGAAATGTCGCGAGCTAAGGAGCGCCGAGATTTCTTCCGATGAAGATGAGCCGAAGGTTGAGACTTCATCCAAGAAAGAGAAGGCAGCTAAGGCAAAAACTGCCAAGACTGAAGCTGCAGAAGCAGAGACTACCAAGGATGTTGATTCCGAGAAAACTACTAGCTCAAAGGAAACCCCTAAGTCCACGAAGAAATCCACCGACAAAGCTACTAAAACCACCAAGAAATAACGGTGGTGTGTTATGCAGCTGAAGCCTAGTGACTATGTGCATTTGCACAATCATACACATTATTCATTACTAGACGGTCTCACTAAGATACCGGAGCTTGTTGATTTTGTGAAGTCTGAAGGCATGGAAGCTGTAGCTGTGACAGACCACGGCACGATGAGTGGACTAGTAGAATTATATAAGGAATGTAACGCTGCCGGAATCAAGCCCCTGCTCGGACTAGAAGCCTACGTAGCAGCGCGCAAGATGACCGATAAAGATCCTGCGCACGACAAGCAGAGATTCCACATTACTCTGATCGCGATGAACAATAAGGGGTTTGAGAATCTCTGTCGCATCATGAGTAACGCCGAAGAGAAAGGCAAATATTACAAGCCTCGCACAGATCATGATGAGCTAGAGAAGTACAATGAAGGTATTATTTGCCTATCTGGATGTATGGGGTCGGAAATTAGTGAGGCGATTAGGGCTGGGGATGACGCAAGAGCGTTTGAGCTGATTGATTGGTATCGCAATGTATTTAAAGACCGTTTCTACCTGGAGATGCAAGATCATGGACACCCTAAGTCATCTACGCACTCGCTAGAACAGAAGAAAGTTAACGACTGGCATATGGCGCATGCTGAGGAGCTGGGACTACCACTTGTCGTAACTTGTGATGCTCATTATCTTAAAAAGGAAGACCAAGATACTCACGAAATACTACTATGTATCGGTACGGCAGCCAATTTATCCGACACCAATAGAATGACACTAAAAGATTACGATCTTCACGTAATCCCGGCAGAAGAGATTATCGAACACTGGCAAGACACTTGTCCTGAAGCGATTCTTAATACTAAGCGAATCGCTGACAGGTGCGACGTAGATTTGCAACTAGGACGAATTCTGATTCCTAAATTCCCGATTCCGACCGACGAAGATGAAAAGACGTACCTAGATAGGCTAGTGTTCCAGGGGCTAGCATTTCGCTACGGTGGGAAGACTTTTGAAGAAGCCTCACAGATTCCGGTGCCAGAGTGTCGCAAGATCCTCGAAGAGGCCGACAAGGAGCGCGACGAAGCGCACAAAGTCCTGCCAAGAATCGATTATGAGCTATCCGTGGTGGACAAGATGGGCTACAATGGATATTTCTTAATCGTGCAAGATTTTATCAACTGGGGCAAGTCGCAGCGTATCGTGTATGGACCAGGGAGAGGCTCGGCTGCTGGTTCTATCTTGGCTTACGCGCTTCGCATTACAGAGTTAGACCCGCTGAAGTATGATTTACTCTTCGAAAGATTTCTTAATCCAGACCGTATCTCAATGCCTGATATCGATACAGATATTCAGGATACGAGGCGTGACGAGGTAATAGAATATTGTTCACGCAAATATGGATTCGATAGAGTGTCCAACATCGCAACGTTTGGCAAAATGATGGCAAAAAACGCCGTACGCGATGTAGCGCGTGTACTGGAAGTACCATATGCTGATGCTGACAGGTTAGCAAAAATGGTACCAGACCCTGTACAGGGCCACCATGTGCACTTAGCTGACGCAATAAAAGAAGTGCCAGACTTAAAACATGAATACGAGACTAATCCGGCTTCTAAGGAAGTGATTGATTTTGCATCAAAGCTGGAGGGGACAATTCGTAACCACGGGGTACACGCTTGTGGCGTAATCATCGCACCAGATGACTTAGTGAAATTCCTACCACTAGAAGTATCAGCTAAGGGGCCGATTGCTGCACAATTCCCTATGGGACAGGTAGAGGAATTAGGGCTCCTTAAGATGGACTTCCTTGGCCTATCTAACCTATCCGTAATCAATAATGCACTTAGGATGATTAGAAAGGTATATCATAATGATATTGATATGTACTCAGTGCCACTAGATGATCCTGAGACTTATGCGCTCCTACAGAGAGCTGAGACGACTGGCGTATTCCAGCTAGAATCTGCAGGTATGAAGAGATATCTACGCGACCTTAAGGCATCTACTTTTGAAGATATTATCGCTATGGTGGCACTGTATCGCCCTGGACCAATGCAGTTTATCGACTCGTTTATTAGACGTAAGCATGGCGAAGAACCGATTACCTATTTACATCCTGGACTAGAGAACTCTCTTAAGAATACCTATGGTATCATGATTTACCAGGAGCAGTTCATGCAGATTTCCAAGGAATGGTGTGGATTTACCGGAGGGCAGGCTGATACCTTGCGTAAGGCTGTGGGTAAGAAGAAGATTGACATGATGAAGAAAGTAAAGCCACAGTTTATTGAAGGGGCTGTGAAAATTGGTGGGGCGACAGAAGAGATTGCCGAAACTTTCTGGACGCAGCTACTAGATTTCGCTAACTATTGTTTCAATAAGTCTCACGCTGCGTGCTATGCACTAGTGGCTTATTGGACAGCATATCTTAAGGCCCACTATCCTGACGCCTTCATGGCTGCTCTAATGACAGCTGATATGCGCTGGACAGATCGCCTTGCGATTGAAATCGCCGAATGTAAGAGAATGGGTATCAAGGTGCTAGGCCCTGATATTAATGAAAGTTATGGTGACTTCGGTATTGTGGGTGGAGAGAAGACGATTAGGTTTGGCCTGTCTGGCATCAAGAGTATGGGTAAGGCACTGGTGGAAGAGTATGTAATTCCTGAGCGCGATAAGAATGGGCCATTTAGGTCAGTGTGTGATTTTGCTAAGAGAGTAGATGCCACAAAGTTCAATAAGAAATCTTGGGAAGCTGCAATTAAAGCAGGGGCTTTTGATAGGTTTGCTAGTAGGTCGGATTTGTTATTTAATCTCGAGTCAATCCAGGCATATGGCGCAAAGACGCAAAAAGATGTCGGCAGTGGCCAGACAGACCTCTTCGGCATGATGGGAGAAGCTGGCAAAGTACCAGAAGTAGAAATAAAACCAGCGCCAACGCAATTTTCTGAGAAGGAGCAACTACTATGGGAGCGAGATTTGATGGGACTATATCTATCGGCGCATCCTCTCGATAAATATGACGTATATTTTAGCGAGCAGACACATCCAATGGAGCTAATTACGCCAGAGAATAATAATAAGGTCGTGACGATCGGTGGTATCATCACCAACGTAAGGACGATTTTGACTAAAAAAGGCGATAAAATGGCCTTTGTGAAGATTGAAAATAAAACCACCGAGACAGAATTTATCGTATTTCCGTCGATTTTTGCTGAATTTGGCAGCAAGCTAGAAGTAGATAATGTGGTGAGGGTGCAGGGCAAAATCAATGCAGCCGATAAAGACGGTAACATTGGCTCCGAAGCAAAGGTGCTGGCAGAGGTAGTAGAGCTAGTATCCGATGATGTGTTAGAAAACTACACATCCACAGGCACCAGGCTCGCGATGCCAGCAGCTGCACCAGAGAAAAGTTTCAAGAAGAGCGCGACGAAGACTTCAGCTGAGCGAGTATATAGGGGTGGTGGACGCAAGGCGCCAATTAAGCAAAGCATTGATACGCCGAGAGTATTAGCTGCACCTCCGAAAGACCCACGCAAGGAGCGACTTTATATCTTAATAGACAATCCAGATGATACGGAGACTCTATCAGCGATTAGGCGACTAGCTGACATTAATTTGGGATTCCAGGAAGTAGTAATGGTACTAAAAGATGGCGAGACAAAACGCCCGCTGAGGATGCCATTTAAGGTAGAGACTTCACCAGAATTAATGAAAGGATTAAAGGAACTACTCGGGGAAGATAAGGTAAAAATCGCCTAGGGAGACTTGTGGTATAATTACTCTATGAAAAAGAAAAGAGTTTCAGACAGTGTGACGGTGAACCGTAGAGCGCACTATGACTATCAGCTTGGTGATGAGCTAGTATGTGGGATGGCTCTTTCTGGACCAGAAGTACGCGCGATTCGCGATCATCATGTGCAACTGAAGGGGTCTTTCGTGACTATCAGAAATGATGAGCTCTGGCTTAATAATCTTACTTTAGGCGCAGATACTGCTCGCAACATTAAGCTGCTTGCTACACGCAAGCAAATCGCAGCTCTAGCGCGCGAAAAGGTCGCCGGCTCGACTATTGTACCGGTTAAGCTATTAGGTGGAGAACGCCACATTAAGCTCGTAATCGCCCTCGGTAAGGGTAAGAAGAAGTATGACAAACGCGAGACCATCAAGAAGCGAGATATTGATAGGGGGAGATTCTAGGAGTTCAATATCGAGGACAATACCAACCACAGAGATTTTATGATTAAATAGGAGTAGGCCAAGATGAAGATATTTTCCTGGAATGTGAATGGAATTCGCGCCGTTATTAGAAAAGGTGCGTTGCAGGATTTTGTTGCGCAATATCAGCCCGACATCCTATGTTTACAAGAGACTAAGGCCAAGCAAGGTCAAGCTGAGATAGATTTTCCAGAGTATGAAGAAATCTGGAATTCGGCTGAGAGAGCTGGATATTCGGGAACGGCGATTTTTACCAAAATAAAGCCTCTGGCTGTAAGGACTGATTTTGCGATTACGGGGTGCGCTGACGAATTTGGTGATCCGTGCAGTGAGGGGCGCGTGATAGTAGCCGAATACGAGAAATTCTACTTAGTGAACGTATATACGCCCAATTCTAAGCGTGGACTAGAGCGACTGAAGCTCCGAGAGAATAAATGGGATCCAGCTTTTCTCGAGTTACTTAAGGAGTTAGAACTGAAAAAACCAGTAGTCACCTGTGGAGATTACAATGCAGCCTATACCGAGATAGATTTAGCAAGGCCAGAAGCAAATCACCATAATGCTGGTTTTACAGATGAGGAAAGGGCCGGGATCGGAAAAATCCTCGGCGCCCGAATGATTGATAGTTTCCGGGAATTACACCCTGACGAGAGGCGCTATACCTGGTGGAGCCATATGGGGCACGCAAGGGAACATAATGTAGGCTGGCGCATTGATTATTTCTTCGTTTCTGAACAGCTGCGAGATAATTTACGTTCGGCTGAGATATATGAAGATGTGACGGGATCAGATCACTGTCCGATTAGTATCGATTTGGAGTTCTAGCGCGAGATGGACTATTTTACTAAATACGAGAAAAATGAGTTTAAAGATTTGCTCTGGAATGTACCAGAGCAGAAACAGGGAAGGCTCTGCATCGTCGGTGGAAATATGCAAAATTTCCGAACAGAAGTCAAACTTACGGAATATGTCGCCTCGCATAGCCAAATTAAAGAGATCTGGACAGTGCTACCAGATGCTTTGCGAGACAAAATGCCCGATATTGATGGATTAAAATTTCTATCTTCCACCGAAGCTGGATCATTTGCGAACGGGGAAGAAATGTTGAAGATAATGGACACATCAGATTACAATATCATGATTGGGGATTTTTCAAAAAATTCAGTTACTCTGAGAGCACTACTGGATGTATGCAGGGAAATTACGAAGCCGACAATAATAACGCGTGACACTGTGGACGCCATTGCTGTAGAGGGGGCAGATGGACTACTCATGAACGAAAACCTAATAATTATGGGTTCTATGCCACAATTACAGAAGTTATTCCGGGCAATATATTATCCAAAGATATTAATGATGACGCAGTCGCTGATCCAAGTCAGTGAAGCGCTCCATAAGTTTACGCTGAGCTATCCAGTCAAGATTGTCACACTCCACAACGCACAGATAATAATTGCCGAGAACGGCAGAGTAGTAGCAGTGCCCCTAGAGAAGACCGGAGTGTCACCACTGATGTTCTGGGGTGGAGAAATCGCAGCCAGTATTGCCACTATGAATCTATTCAACCCAGGGAACTTCGTCGGGGCAAGCGTAGCTGCCTTGTTTGGAGAATAGATAAGAAGTTAGGCTACTTATCGTTTATTGCTTGGCGTTTAACGTTTATGTTCAAGTTTATTTTCGATGTCGACAGCATCGCGAGAGATATGATGACGGCGCTGTGCCAAGAAGAACCATAAGAATAGACAGATTACGGCAGCAATGACCGTAATAGTGATCTTAACTGACATGTTCCACTCTGAAGCGTAGAGAGTCCAGGTAGCGACAAGCGCAATTAGCGCTAGATATACATTGCGTCGAGTCATAACGATTGATTTTGCTAGCCTGAAATTTCGCTTCATGAGACTGTTCTTAGTACAATTATCTGGATGGCCCATAAATTTGCCATAGACGACAAACTCGATAATCGTCGCAATTACAACATAAGAAATTGCAATTATGAGTCCTGCGACAAGATTTACCCGAAGCGTGAAGAATAGCATCATAGAGAAAGCGAGCAAACCATCAGCAAACATGTCGTATTTAACGGCGTATTTGCGATATTTCGGTATCTGATTTTTCGGAAAAGGCCAACGTGTAGCACAGGTACCGTCAAAAGCATCAGTCAGCTCGCCAATAATGAAGATCAGGAAGCCAACGTAAAGTGGCGACGCCGTAAATGATATTATGATTAAAATAATCGACAAAATTATGCGAGAAAAAGTTAAAATATCTGCTAAATACCTCATGAAATAATTATAGCACGATTATCTTTAAGTGTTAGGCTTGGTGATTTTTGTGAGGATATCGATTAGATGGTCGACGACTCGGGAGACCTTAACCTCATCTCGGTGGTTTAGCATAATCTCACTCATTGTGGCGATTTTGCCTGGATGGGTAGCAAGATAATCTATCGCCTCAGCAATAGCTGTGGAGCTAGGATTATTAGCTAGAATGTAGCCACCACGTGGTAGAATTTCCTGCATGTCTGGATCCACGAAGAGTACTGGAGTGCCAGCTGATTCAGCTTCGATTAAGGTCATGCCAAATGTGTCATAGTTATACGAGACTAGTACATCGAGATGACTCTCGGCGATTTTGGGATAAAAAGTCTTAAAGGGAGTATTGCCGTGAAAAACGACCT
The DNA here is from genome assembly GCA_045541635.1 of Candidatus Nanosyncoccus sp. GTDB lineage: Bacteria > Patescibacteriota > Saccharimonadia > Saccharimonadales > Saccharimonadaceae > Nanosyncoccus. Next base: position 3,725 of record JAZQJM010000039.1, on the reverse strand, counting down.
TGAGCTTGTGCCTGGCTGCGAAAAGTTTCGCTCGGGCGAGTTCCATGCCAGCACCATAGACATCTAGGTGGTAATCGCAGTGAACCTTTGAGAGGGCCTTTAGGAAGTTCACCGTGCGCTTCTCACTGGAGACGCGTGAGTGCCAGATAATCCTCAGGGGCTCCCTGGTAGGATCATAGCTACGCTTAGTAGGAATATAGGCAAAAATCTCATCTGGTAGGCCATTAGGAAGGACTTTGATATCCTTCGTGACACCGTAATGTTTGAGTTTTTCCTTAAAATGACGAGAGGGAGTAATCACAAAATCGGCATAGTTAGCATGGTTCACCATAAGAGTCCACATCTTAGCAGAGGCAAAAGTCTTCGCTAGGTAATCATCACGGGCAATCTTGACTGGATGAGGCAAATACCAAGAATGGAATAGATTAAGGCCAAAACCGATAACAGTCCGGAGGCCAAAGGGGGCAAGATGTTCGAGCCCGGCATCCTCACGGCCATGCATCACCTGGACGGACGGAATATTAAGCCTCTTCGCGAGGCGAAGACCGGCAATCGAGCAGCCAGCTTCGTAATGGACATAGAAAACGTCGTACGTCTTGAGCTCTGGATGGCTCTTTAAAAGCCATTTTTCAACAATATGGGGACGACGAGCAATAGGAATCACACCACGAAAAATCAATCTGCAGCTCGGAACAGGGAAGACATGCTGAGCTGCCCATTTCTTACATTCTCTGTCGGAAGATGGATAGGCGCTGGAAAAGACTTCTACGGTGTGACCACGGCGCTCTAATTCTGCTTTCTGAGCATTAATCGTACTAACGATGCCACCCGTGGAATCAAGATAGCAATCGGAGAAAATTGCGATTTTCATAGTTTTATGATAATATATTTTGGATAATTTGTCAACTGAGGTGATTCCGGCTAGTTATACTATCTATACCTATATGGATTCTATTGGCCAGTCAGCCAGTTCCAGATACCCTCGAAGAAGGATGGCTCGTTAGATGGGAGTTCTGTCTCGTCAATCACGGTAGTAGGGCGACCAGCATCCTGCTCGGCCGTGGTAGCCTCATCATACGAAGGTGAAATTTGCTCACCAGTCACTAAGAGGCGATAACGAGAAGTGCCAAGTGGAGTACAGGTAACCAGGGTAATTAGAGGCTTGTCAGTGTCCATCACGAGGGAAGCAACATCGGTAGGCTCCACTACTTGTTTCTTGATAACTTTATAAGTATATCGGACAGAGTCGTAGTTAACGTAGATTAGGTCGCCATCCTCGAGACGCTCAAGACCAGAGAAGATATATTTATAAGGATTAGAGCTATAGACATCGCCTGCCGAATGGCCAGTAATGATAAAATTGCCGATTTGGCCAGGATAGGCACTGGCGCCCGAGATACGATAGTGTGCTACACCGTTATTCATGGCAGCCATCACACCATCCAGCGCCACATTGAAACGAATCGGTACGTCAATGTTAAGCTTAGGAATAATTAAGCGTGGCTCAGCTGAGACAGTCTGTGTAATGGTGGGGTCCAGGGCATCAATTTCGGAAGCTGGAGCGTTGCCTGGCGATACGTAGGCCATGATCGGGGCAAAGATTAATCTGTTGTATTGCAAAAATAATACTACCAATACCACTGTTAATCCAGCGATTAGTGGGATAAAACGACGGAATCGACGTTTCTTCTTGGCATCATCAGTGGCGCGACGACGAATTTTATTGCGCAAACGGTAGCGAATATTGTCGGCATCTGCAGAATCACCCCTTGTGGCCTGCGTGGTGCCGAGAGGAAGACCAGTCTTATCATTGCTACGACCACCAGCACGAGCGAGCGCATAAGCAATGTCATCCTCTTCGGCTTGCTCGCGCGCATCTTTGAGACGCTCTTTAGCAATATAGTCTCTGGCAGCGTTTGAATAATATTCACTATAGTATTTCTGGTAATAATCTTGCCAAGCCGTGTGGTATTTGCGCCATGATTCGGAATTGAGTCGGAGCTCCATTGGGGAGGTGCTAAGTCGCGACTGCTGATCGGCCTGAAGTTGCTCGTACGATTTGGCTGATTTTCTACTCAAAATCTGCCCAAGGAGCTGACCTAGGACCTGGCGAGAACCAAGATTAGAGCTGGCCTTGGAACCTCCATTGCTAGGACTGGCTTTAGAGTTGCTATTATTAGGACTGGTCTTGGAGCCTCCATTGTCAGGACTGGCGACATCAGAGTTATTAAGGCTGCGACCGAAATCCGGGTTAGAGCCAGAGTTAAGATTGGATGAATTATTATTGAAATACCCGTGGGAAATAATGGAAGGTGTACTCTTGTTTGGGTCACGGACAGCAAAGATTGCACTAGAATCAGTGGGAACACTACCACGAGAAGTAGGATTCATACTAGAGATATCGGAAGAATCGGCACTAGGGGTACCGGAAGAATTATGGGCGCTATCTTGGCGATGATGGTAAGTCTGAATGTCACCACTAGTGTCGCCCTTATGGGCGCCATTATCATAAGCCGCCAGAACCTTCTTCCTGGCGATTTCAGCTGCTGCTCTACGCTGAGCATCTTGAGGAGACTGCCCACCATTATCTGAATTCATACTAAAATTATAGCATAAATCGTAAAAATATGTTAAAATTATATTTGTATAGACAGCATCTACTCATCATCTTTATAGATGTGATGATTAGGTGAGTTTATGATATTTATATTACGGGCGAGTGGCGGAACTGGTAGACGCGCTAGACTCAAAATCTTGTTCCAGCAATGGAGTAAGGGTTCAAGTCCCTTCTCGCCCACCACATTTTATACAAGTCGGCATTTTCGCCGTTTTTTTAGTAATAAATATCTATTAAGTACCTTGCAATAATAGTATGCAATTTTGAACCATTTTTATGACGAAAAACCGCCAAAAATGTAGTTTTTACTTCTGTTAAAATGTCTGTTAATACCCTAAGCGTTCAAGATTTTGACGCTAGTTGTTAAAAAACCAGGCAAAAATGCCTGGTTTCCCGGTCTTACACTGCATGGATGATGATATCTTTACAACATCGGATTTGTTCAAGGAGCTCATCGTTTCCATTGATACATTTATCGAGAGTGTCGTATTTAGTCTTAATGCTATTTTCCACTTCTTTAGAAAACGTTTCTTCTTCGACAGTAATCCTTGATTTCCCTTGCTCCTGGAAATATCCAAAGACAGATGGCGCAGCCCATGAGCCACTCTCCGGAACCATCAAATCTGGTGTAACGTACATGAGTGGGGCTTGCTTTGAATCGTTTGACATCTTATAGAATGCAATACCCTGCTGTCCGTTACGGCCGTTTTTCGCAAAAGCCCCAGCAATATACCGAATACGATTATTATCCGACATGTTACTACTATAGAGTTCCTCGCAAAAACCATAGAATTCGTCCTCTTCGTTCACAACAATCTTACCAGAAAATGATGGATCAGGTTCTGACCATTTTCCGAACTGCATGAAGTTACCGGAAATATTAAAAATACGACTCACATTCATCACCTCCTATCGTAGTGAGCACATCTCTTGTATTATACCGCACTTTTTACAATCTGTTAATGCCTGTGTACTGGTTCAAGACATTTGAGACTTTTTGAGGTCTCCTCTTGTATTAAAGTATACCACATATTCATTCGGCGTCATGTAATCTATAGATTGGTGTGGACGCTCACCATTATACCAATTTATATATTTTTGTAATTCT
>JAZQJM010000038.1:0-2132 GCA_045541635.1 Candidatus Nanosyncoccus sp. | reverse complement strand
CCTAGCTTGATACGCTCGGTCTTCTCGGCCTTGCGTGCTTCGCGAATGATAGCCTTGAGGCGGGGCTCACGCTTAGAAATCGGCTTAGAAAAGCGAAGTCGGATCGTAGCCATGTCGTTCTGTGAGCCAAGGAGTTGTCAGTGAGTCTTGTCTTCCTAAGACCGCTTGGCCTCCGACTTCCTAGCTTGATACGCTCGGTCTTCTCGGCCTTGCGTGCTTCGCGAATGATAGCCTTGAGGCGGCGCTCACGCTTAGAAATCGGCTTAGAAAAGCGCATTTGCGACTTCTTAAGAGGCATCATGCCACTCTGAAGGACTTTGCGATTAAAACGACGAATGATGTTTTCGTTTGCCTCGCCCTGATCTTTTCTCGTAACTTTAATTGACATATTGGGGGTATTATAGCACAGGGTGAGGATATTTGCAAGAGTGGGGCAAAATGTTAACGCATTACTGTTCCACCAAGCACCTCATAGGCAGCCCGCGGTCGCGACCGCCGTAGCTGAGCGGGTACACGTAAGACGGACCCACGCCTAGGCCGTACACGACGTCGTAGCCACTGTAGTAAGTAGACGACCACCAGTAGCCGCCGCTACCCCGACCGTCCGCCGAGCTATTGTCGTAGTAACCAGATAATGGCGAAGATAAGTTATACTGTAAACTATTAGTGCTAGTCGCATCACTACTGTATTTCTGAGCTAGGGCTTGATATTCTCCAGTATTTCCACCTGTAGGCATTCTCCAGTTAGCTGGGCAGATGTCTTGATCTGCGTCTATAATGGTATCTGGTTTATCCACTCCACTGTTACTTTCGTAGCAATAGGTACTAGCACTTGCTGCGCAGTAGTTATAGTAGATGCCTACTTTTGCTTGGCCGTTAGTAGAAGCTGGGCCATAAGATGTGACGAGGGTATCTTTGCTGGCGTTATTAATGCGTGGTACCGTATAGCCATTAATGTCGAAGTTTGTATCTACATCCGCTACTGCTACATTGCTCCATCCAGTCGTAGTGCTACCGCCACTTAGAAGATTAGTGATTGCAGCTGACGAGGCGTTGGTGTTTGACGCATTCATATTGGCTGCGGCAGTAGCGTTAGTTAGGTCTAGAGCTAGGTTATCCAGCATCCAACAATTACCGTCTTTGAGCTTACCTATCATGTAGATATTATTATCTCTTATGTCTTTTACTGTTTGGTTTTGGGTGACAGCTATAGTATTACACATGGATTTAGTGAGTTCTTGTTGTTTATAATAACCACCGTCTTGTGTTTTGTTAGCTCTAGTATAGGCTTCCGTGAAGGTAAGACCACGATAAAGATCTACAGTAGCACCATCTAGTGTTGCAATGTTGTTTTCTAGGAAGTTCCTTACTTCTGTTTCATCTAAGAAATCGTAGTGGGTATTATTAATATCGGCATACCAGGAGCCATACCAATCGGTAGTGGTGGCGTAGGTACCAGTATCTGTGGAGAGAGTAGCGAATTCATCAGATGGTTCAGTGCCTTCTTGCTCGGTGGTATATATTGGGTAAACTTGAGCGTAATAACCATAGTCCTGCCCATCAGTAGCAGTAGGCGCATTATTTGCCATCATGTAAAAGGTCACTGTATCGCCATCAAAAGTATAGGTAGCCGTACCTGTGACAGGACCTTGAAGCATTTCATATCTACCAGTTGGGGCGCCATTTCCGTCATACGCTCCTTCAATTACTGGCAGCATAGTACCACTAGAAAATCCATAACGAATGACCACTTTCATTTTACTAGCACCAGTAGCGGTGATTGGAACTGGCGTGGGTTCGCCAGAAGTAGCTGGATACGAACCATTTTGAGTACCATCGTTTGAGATATTGTCAGTTTTACTAATTAGTGGAGTAGTAGCAATATACATTGGACTCGTAGCATACACTACTTTATTTACACTCTCTCCACCAGCAAAGGTTTTGCCGTTGCCATTGTAGTTTACTGCAACTGTGCCGGTTAGTACTGGAACGGCACTAGACGGATGCACTAGCGTATAAATGACTTGCCCACTATAAGTATCAGCTACTTGAGTCTTTGAGATATAAGCTGCATAAGTAGTAGTTAGCTTAACTCCACCAGTAACTGCATCCATGTCAGTACTAGCATTCTT
>JAZQJM010000037.1:0-18618 GCA_045541635.1 Candidatus Nanosyncoccus sp. | reverse complement strand
CGTGAAACCATTGACACCACCATATATAGCGCATTATAATTAACACAGGTGATGCTTATCAATCATAAAAACAAGGAGAAATATGAAAAAAATCATCTACAAAAACCCTAACGACGCAGAGAATTTCGATATCAAGCGTTTTGTTAATTCACTTAACAAATATGCTAAGATTTCCGAGAAAGAAGCATTATCTGCTCTAGAAGATTTCGATCAATACGAGACAATGCACGTTTCCTGCCTCGTAGAAGTAGGTATGAAATTAATCGCCGAAAAGTCCGATGAAGGGGCCGCTAAAGAATACTTCGATAGTCACGCCGAATATTTCGACGAAGGCAAATTTGAACGTCTTCGCCGTATCACTGGCTATCTAGTAGGCACTCTTGATCGCTGGAACGACGCCAAGAAAGCCGAAGAGTCAGCACGCGTCAAGCATTCAGTCAATTCTGCCATTGACGACGCCGAGCGCATTGTCGCCCTCGAGACTCAGGCCATGGAGCACAACATCGCTTACGCACAATAATAAACAATTATATTCATATACCCTCGCCTAGCGAGGGTATTTTTATGATTAGCTTAATTACTAACGATATTTAATAAACCACACCAATCATGTCAACGCCAATCATGCCGGCACCAATCACGTCTAGAGTTCTCCCCAATTCTGCCCCACCGTTACATCCACGGCTAATTTAATCGCGAGCTCTGGAGCTATCCCCTCCATCGTTTCTTGCAAAACTTCTTTCACTTCCTCTACAAGCCCCATGTCGCACTCCACTATCAGAGAATCGTGTACTTGCATAATTAGTTCTGCGCCTTTAGGCAATTTCGCATCCACTTTAATCATCGCACGTTTCATGAGGTCAGCTTCCGTCCCTTGTATCGGCATATTCTGCGCAGCCCTTTCGGCTGCCTGCCTGATTAAGAAATTAGTAGATTTCACATCCGGAGTCGGTCTGCGCCTACCAAAATACGTTTCCACATATCCTTTGTCTTTAGCCTGTTCCAGGAATCCATCCAACATTTTCTTAATCGGCGCGCGCAGTTTGAAATAATTATCAATAAATTCTTTAGCCTCAGCAATCGGCATCCCAGCAGCATCAGATAATCCCTTCACGCTCATGCCATACAATACACCAAAATTAATAACTTTAGCCGAACGCCTCTGCGCTTTCGTCACCTCATCAAAAGGCACCCCGAAAGCCTCCGCTGCTGTCTTCGTATGAATGTCAATCCCACTATTGAAGTCCTCAATTAATGCCGTATCATTAGCAAGCACTGCAGCTAGCCTCAGCTCGAACTGTGAATAATCAGCACTTACCAACATTTTGCCTTCTTCTGCTACGAATCCAGCCCTAATCCTCTTACCAGCATCAGTTCTCACTGGTATATTTTGCAAATTCGGATTCAGCGACGACAGGCGCCCCGTCGCCGTCACATTCTGTGTAAATGTCGTGTGTATTCTATCATTTTCATCAGCGAATCCCGGCATCGGTACAATATAAGTTGTCAACAGTTTCACGGCTTCACGGTATTTTATAATTTCATCCACTACTGGATGAAGTCCACTTAGCTTCTCCAGCTCCTTCGCACCAGTCGAATATCCTCTCGAAGTTTTCTTAATTCCTTTCACTGGTAGTTTCAGAATATCAAACAACACCTCCGACAGCTGCACTGGCGAATTAATATTAAACTCCACATCTACTAGCTTCCATATTCTCTTTTCAATCTCAGCTACTTGCGCTTCATATTCCTTCCGTAGCGCCTCAAAATACCGAGCGTCAATCTTCATGCCACACTTTTCCATTCTATAGAGCACTGGTATCGTCGGCAAATCCAGCTTCATTAGTACATCGTAAAGTCTCGGCATCCTCATTAGCTTCGCCATCTGCTCTTTGTATATTTTCTCAGGCTCAAATAGTTGTGGTTCTTCCCTCGCCAGAGGATTAATCAGAAAAGCCGCCTGCTGCAAATCCCAGAATCCTTCACCATCTTCTATACGCTTCGCCAGCTTCTCGTCTGCGTGCATCATTGCTTTAATATCCCAGCCAATAATCGGTGGCACCGGCATATCAATATCTATATCTATTTCCTCTTCCACCTCTTCACTATTAATATTTTGCAAAATCTCCTCGCCACCAATTTTACGAATCAATGATTTGAATTCAAGCTTCCTCAGCCCCTGCACTACCCTCTCTTTATCAAATACAAAATCTGGCAATTTCTCAAGTTCCACTGGCGCATCAAACTGAATCTTCGCTAGCGTCCTAGACATAAAAGCCGATTCTTTCCCAGCTTCTAACTTCGCACGAGTAGCGCCAGTAATCTTATCCAAATTCTCATATATCGCGTCCAGTGTACCATATTCATTCAGTAGTTTCACAGCCGTCTTCTCACCCACACCAGGCACTCCAGGAATATTATCCGAAGCATCGCCCTTTAGCGCCTTAAGATCCAGAAACTGCGTCTTCTTAATGCCATACTTAGCTTCTATCTCGGCCACATCTATTTGCTCAATATTCGAAAATCCTTTCAAAATGCGCCACATATGCGTATTCTCATCCACAATCTGCAGCATATCAAGATCAGACGAAATAATAAAAGTCTCGTATTCACAATTACCATTCGCATCCATCACTTCATCAGCTTCGCGACTTAGCGTCCCAATAATATCATCAGCCTCATAATTATCAAGTTCCACAAAATCCCATCCGAGATCTTTAATCAAATCTATAAGTAATGGTATCTGTGCGTAAAAATCTTCTCCAGGTTTTACTCGCCCAGCTTTATACTCGGCATAAATCGCCTTCCTCTTCGCTGTCGAACTCGGCGAGTCCCACGCCACCACGACTTTATTAGGTTTCAGCTTCTTCACGATCTCCATCGCAATTGCAGCAAACCCATACACACCACCAGTCGGCGTGCCATCACTAAGCGACAGATTACCCATTGCATAATATCCACGATAGAAAACCGACTTACCGTCAATTATCACCAGGCGTCGCATCAGAAGTCAATCTCCTTCAATATCTCGCCCATCCTGTTATTTGCTTCTTCTACTGTACCATTATTGAGAATATAATAATCAGCAGCCACGATTGGCCCACCTTTTTCCAAATTCTCAATCTCCGAACGGTCACGCTCACGTATTGCTTTCGCATCAAACGCTCGCCCAGGCCTTACAGCCACGCGCTCGTATCTAATATGCTTATCTACCACCACTGCCACGAAAGTCATAATCTTCGGAAAAGCATGCTTCAGGGTACAATATTCCGTCCATGAATACACTCCATCGAGCACGATTCTCTTCTGCCCAGCAGCAATTAAATTATTCGTCTCCTCAATTACTTGTCGCACTACCCAATCTTTCCCCTCTGTCTCCCTAATCATCTCACGAAACTTCTTCTCAGACTCACCATCTTCCGTGCGCTCAATGCCACGCTTCTCCATCTCTTTATAAATCATCCCCCCGAAGTAAACTTTCGGAAATCCTTTCTCTGTCAAATAATCCACAATCACAGATTTACCACTACCACTCATCCCCACCACTGCTATGATTTTCACATTTTCCATACGATAATTATAGCACAATATGGTATAATCTCCATATGGTGAGTTATTTTACCCCTAGTGACCCACTTGGTCACATCATTAAGGACACTTTCAAAGACAAACATGTCATTAAGACTGACCACATCTTGACCGGCTGGACTAACATCGTTATGGAAGTCACCACTGATCAAGGTTCTTATTTCTTCCGTTTTCCACGTAATCCTTTCTGGTCCCGTATGATTGTCAAAGATGCCACTGTCTGTAACTTTGTCGATGGCAAGACTAGTTTCTATACTCCACAGATGGAATTACACTACGACGCTAATCATCGCCCTTTTTCTGTTCATAAGAAAATCGAAGGCTACACTCTCGGCGATCGCATCTATCATCTTTCTCACACAGCTTTAACAGGTGTCGCCTATGATATTGCTAAGTTCATCAAGGAGCTGTCCAATGTCGACCTTAAGAATGCTCCAGCCGAAGTCAAGCAGCCTCTATCTAATTTCTTAAAAGAACTCGACTACGAACACTATGACAAACACATCGATCCAGATCACGACTTCATTAAAGACACCGAAGAAAATCGCTTAGTGCACGGCGATCTCAATCTTGGCAATATTCTATTAGACGATCACGACCACGTCATCGGTATCATAGACTTCTGCTTTGCTGGCACAGGCAACCCTCAGATGGACACGGCGCGCGTCCTTTCTCGCCCCGTTCCAGAAGAATTTGAGAGTGCCCTTCTTTCGCAGTTTACAGACACTTCCAACATTTCTCGCATGAAACTCGCCTGGCACAATATCGATGCCGGCTACGTTAATCATATTCGTACTAATTTCCCCGAGATTACCCTACCAAATCTTTAGTCAGATAAGCAATTTTTGCCTGTTTCAATTTATCCGTGTCATGCGCTGGCACAGTTTTTTCTTCTGAATATTTCTTAAAAACTTCGTAGCTTCCCTGTGTTACGCCATCATATACTGGATTTTCCTCATAAGTATTCCAGATTATTATTCTATTGTCAGGATACTCCTCAGTATAGAACTTTAATGCCACTTCCGTCGCTCTAATAAATTCTAATTCCGTCTCACGCGTATGGCGCCAGCTTCTTTCACCCAAATGCCTCTCCGTCACTTCTGGTGACACAGCTATCATCAGTATCATTAGATTATATTTATTCGCTTCCACCATTTGCATTAAGATTTTCTCCATCGCAGGATCGAGCAGCGTCACGTCAAGCACAACATCAAACCCACTCTTAATTAGCTCGGCAATTACCAGAAACAACATTATCGTACTAAATTCATCCGTTAGTTTACGAACTTCTGCTTCACCGTAATAATCGACAATTTCCTGATAATGTGGATGATACGGCGCAAAAACTCTCGCAGCTACTAACACTGGTTTTATCTTCTTCTTATCGGTATATTCTTGCACTGCAGGCAATAACTGCGTAGTCTTGCCCGAGCCCGACACCCCAGCAATTCTTATAAGATTTTTCTCGCGAGTCTTCCCAGCCGTTACATCGGCCACTACTTTCTGCAAAATCAACGAATATTCTTCCAATCCCACTTGCCACTCTGGCTTCACTTTACTCGGCCAATGCGCCTTCATATAGCCCACAATTTGTTCTAATGCCTTCTGCTCGTTCATTTTGTGCTCCTAATTTTGTATGACCTTTATCGCTTTTTTACTTTTCTTAATTTCGATTTTCTTAATGTTTTCAAATTTCCTATATTCACCTTCAGCTTGCAGTTCCACCGTTGCTGGCTCCAAGAATTCCAACACATCCCCACCAGTAGCCTTACCAGGCACTCTCTTCAGTATACTTTTCGTCATTAGTTTCGTAAGTCGCCATAGATTCGCCAGTTTATCTGCTTCACTTCTAAATTCCACATCGCCCAGATAGTCTTCACCACCTTTCATCACGCGCGCCATCGACCTACCATTCACAGCTGCATAATCGGATATCCCCTTCGGCATCAATTTTCCATTTAATTTAAAATCAGGTACGAAAACTTTCTTCTTCCGATTTTTAAAATACCACCCTACGAGATACAAATACGACCTCCAAGGATATTTCTTACCTTTCTGAAGTTCTGCTCGGATTTTCCTTTCATCAAAAATCTCCACTGCCTCAGCCGTCATACCAATCGTCACATAACACGAAGCATATCGCCAGAACTGTCCATCTACCCACACTTCGAGTGGATACAGTTTTGCTACCCTCTCCGAAACCTTAAAATCAAGCGACTTTTTACCATTTTTTAAGGTTTCGCTTTCCACCAATACATCATCTAGTTTTTTCAATCTAAGAGTCCTCGCGAGGTCATTAAAATTCCCATACGGCAACACTGCAAGACTTGCATTCTTACGAGACATAATAATCGCATTCAATGCAATCGCAGCCGTCGCATCACCACCTACAGCCAGCACATAGTCATCATCCTTCAGGAATTCCCGAAGTCTCTCCACATTTTCTTCAAAAGAAATCTTCTTAATCTCAAACTTACCAATCATCATGCTCTGAATCAAGTGCAGCCTGTCAAGTACTTCTGTCTTAACATGACGATATTGTGATGAATTCGGATTATATATTACTAATAATCGACGCATGTACACCAATTCCAAACAAGCTAAAATTAGGAATCAACCAGTTCATAATCGCAATCATCAGCACATATGCCACTATACCTATCACGATCTCAAACAATCTACGCTTAGCCTTACGAGTCTGCTCCTCATTACCTCCAGCAGTCAGATATTGAATCCCTACGAACACGATACCACCTACTGCCAAGATTCCAATGCCCACACTCATAATACGTACTACTAGCTCAAGTACTCCAATCACGCTACTACCCTTGCCATCATCCCGAACGCAGCCATCTTCACCAAGTATTGCTGTCTCTACACAGCCGTCGTCATCTGCAGCTAGTACTGGCATCGGCACAAAAGACATAGCACCCATCACCATCATTACACATGAAGCGATTATTTTTATGAGTCTATTCTTCATCGGTTGCTCCTTACTTTAAGTATTCGTGTAATTTCTTAGTGTCCTTATTCTTACGAAGTTTCGAAAGCGCCTTCGCTTCAATCTGGCGAATACGCTCCCTTGTCACGTCAAATTCAGCCCCCACCTCTTCTAGCGTGTGTGGTCTACCACCACCAATACCAAATCTAAGCCGAATAATCTTCTGCTCACGATCTGTCAGTGTTGCAATAATCTCAGATAACTGCTCCTTCAGAATCTGATTAGCAGCTGAATCCTCAGGCGAATCTCTCTCTTCATCCTCTACGAAATCACCTAGCACTGAATCCTCATCATCGCCCTCTCGCCCCACTGAAGCATCAAGCGATGCAATATCTTGCTTAATACGCATCACATAATCAACCTTCTCAGGCTCGAGTCCTAGCTCCTTAGCAATCTCTTCATTAGTCGGTTCACGATTAAGCTCCGAAGTTAGCTTACGTGTAGTACGCAGCACCTTATTAATCGTCTCCACCATATGCACAGGAATACGAATCGTCCTTGCCTGGTCAGCAATCGCACGCGTAATCGCTTGCCTCACCCACCATGTCGCATAAGTAGAGAACTTAAACCCCTTCTCCGGGTCAAATTTCTCTACAGCTCTCAGTAGCCCCGTATTACCCTCCTGAATCAAATCTAGAAAATCAAGGCCCCTACCACCATATCTCTTAGCGATCGACACCACAAGACGCATGTTAGACTCTACCATCTTATCTTTCGCCTTCTTGTCACCTTTCACAATACGCTGCGCCAGGTCTGCCTCCTCTTCAGGAGTAAGTAGAGGTATCTTACCAATCTCACGTAGATACAACCTCACCGAATCATCAGCAAAAGCATCCACATTCTCAGCCGTAATCGCCAAATCTTCATCCGAAAGCTCTTCTTCGTTCTCTAGCTCATCATTTTCTGGCTCATCAAAATCAAGCACCAAATCTTTTGCATTCAAAACATCGTCTTTCTTAGAACTCATTAGAAATAGTATATACGAATCTTACGAATTTTGCAAGTCGCGAATCTCATATAATGTCTCTTCGTATTCTGGACTATCCTCATCAAGTTCCATCAATTTATTATTAAGTTCACTAATCTTCTGTTTACGTATTTCTTCCTCATAACGCTTCAGTAGTTCACTGGCTTCTTTCTCGTAATCTGGCTCTTTCACATTCTCGTGATCAACTGTAAACACCAATTCAAGCTCAGCCAACTTCGCTTCATCTTCTGGCACTTCCAAAGGAATCTGTACTTTTGATATACCACCAAACACCTTAAGCGCTAGCAGACTATCCTCAATCTTCTTCAGCCAATCAGGAATTACTGTCGTCTTCGGTTTCTTCTGATAATGTGGCGCTTGTTCTATCTCCATCTTCAGCCTATCTCCCTTCTCACGCAAAATCTCCACATCTACACCAATTTTCTTCGCTACTTGCGCCTCATACGAAGCTCGCTCTACTTCATCTTTCACATACGACAATAATTTTAACGCAATATCAGAATATTTCCTTCTATCAGGAGCAATTCTCAAGTTCAGATTATCCTCATATTTCTCTAGCAGCCATTCCACGGCTGGCACACGTTCTTCTACAGCCTGTTTCCATAGTTCTGGATCACGCTGGATTAACTCATCTGGATCCTTCGCACCATGATAATTCGATATCACTGTAAGATCTACCCCCATATTACCAGCCAACATAATTGCACGCTCCGTTGCTTTTATGCCAGCAGCATCACCATCATAAGCCAGCCTTATATCGCTAGTCAGCCCAGATAGAATCTTCAAATGCTGCTCCGTCATTGCCGTCCCTGAAGTCGCTACAGCCTCTTTCACTCCAGCCTGATGCGAGGAAATCACATCCATATTTCCTTCCACTATCACCACAAATCCATTACGTCTAATCGCTTCTTTCGCCTGAAACAATCCAAAAATATACCTAGACTTGTTAAATAGCAGAGTATCCGGTGTGTTTAGATATTTCGGCTCACCTTCACCAATCACTCTTGCCGTATATCCTATCACATTCCCCATCGTATCAATAAACGGCACCATCATTCGATTTCGAAACAAATCTTTTTTAAACCTGTTCAGCAGCCCCGCCATTTCCAGCTCTTCCATCGTGAAACCTCGCTTACTCAGTGCTTCTACCAGCGCATTGCCACTAGCTGGTGCATATCCTATCTTAAACTCTGCCACCGTCCCACGATTCATATTCCTCTTATAGAATACATACTCACACACATCTTTACTTCTTACCAAGCACGCTTGATAGTATCTCGTAGCAAGCGCTAGAGCTTCCTTCGCACGGAGCTTCTTCTTCGTTACATTTGGATCACCCCCACTATATTTTGTCAAATCCACCCCAGCCTGCTGCGCCAGCTTCTCCATCGCCTCACGAAACGATATTCCCTCCACTTCCATCACAAAGGTGAAAATATCACCACCTTTATTTGCCGAAAAATCATGCCAAATCCCTTTCTCTGGCGACACCATGAAACTCGGTGTCTTATCCACACCCCAAGGTGAGCGCCCCTTCAATGTGCGCCCTGCGCGTTTCAGCTCCACATATTGTCCCACTACATCTTCCACTGCGAGCCGAGATTTTATCTCTTCCTTCGCGTCGTTCATATGCTATAATTATACCATATGGATGGACAAGATTATCTCAATCAAATCGCCAATTCCGTTCGCCCACCTGCCAAGAAGTCTAAGTTTGGTGGCATTTTTTCTTCGCCCATCACTAAGGTTATTTTAATTGGTCTCTTAGTATTAATCATTATCATTATCATCGGCAGCGTCATTAATGGTGGCCGTGGCAACACTAAGGATAAGAGCATCAGTCTGAAGCTCCATATTGATAACACTACCAGTCTTATTTCCGAATACCAGCCTAGCGTAAAGTCCACAATCCTACGCTCTAGCTCTGCCTCGCTCTCCACTATTCTATCTAATACCAGTCGTGAGCTTACAAGTTACCTCGTCGATAAATACAAATACACCGATAAGACCCCAAGCGATTCCCTTAAGGAATCAGCCACACTTTCTTACGACGCACTGAATCAGGATCTCTTCGAGGCTAAGATTAATGGCATCCTTGATCGCATTTATGCCCACAAGATGGCTTACGAGATTAATCTCATCACTAGCGAAGAAGCCACCATCTACAATTCCACCAGCGACGACACTCTAAAGTCGCTCATCGAATCATCTTACAATAGTCTAAATAATCTTTACCCACAATTTAACGATTTCTCTGAAACGAAATAGTTAACACGAGATTATTTGGAGTTAATAAAAAGGAGTTATATTATTATGGCAGAAAATTCAGCCAACAAACCAAGCAAGAAAGAACTTGCCAAAGAAAAGTTATCAACAGCACGCGAGAAGAGCTCTGGCTTTCGCAAAGAATTCATCGAATTCATTAATCGTGGCTCAGTTATTGACCTCGCCGTCGGTGTCGCCGTCGGTGGCGCTTTCACAGCTATCGTTAATTCACTGGTTAACGATATCGTCATGCCAATTGTCGGCCTCATTGCTGGTGGCGTAGATTTCACCAATCTATCTATTACTATTCCTAATTTCTTCGGGCGCTCTGACGCAGCTGTTATCGCCTACGGCAATTTCATCCAGAACGTCGTAGAGTTCCTCATCATTGCTTGGGTTATTTTCATGATTGTAAAAGCCATGAATCGCCTCAATCGCCATCGCGACGCTAAGGCAGCAGCCGACACAAAGTCCGATAAGAAATCCGACAAGTAATTACCATTATTATTCAGGACAAAATGCGAGAACCAAGTTCTCGCATTTTTCCAGCAAACTACCATGTTATTGAATTTCATCATCTAGACAACCAACCTATTCTATATTTTTAAAACATTTATCCCATAGCAAGAATACCAAAACCCCTCAGAAAGCTATTTAGCAATACAACGAACTGAATATCCAAAACCCCGAGCATTAGCGCTCCTAGCACCAACAGACGAAGAACTAATTTCAAGAATATACATAATACTGCCACCATAATATGTAGATGACCAATAGTCACCTTCACTGCCCTGGTTAACCACTGAGTCAACGTAATTCTTGCCAGAGAGAGGCGTAGATAGTGCATTAAGAAAATTATTGACATCCAAAGAATAAGCCATGTACAAAGCTCGATATTCACCATCATTACCAGTAGGCATTCTCCAACCAGCTGGACAGATATCGTAACTGGCATTGCCAGAGCCTGCATTTTCTGCGTAACAATAACTACCAGCTGTAGCTGCACAGTAATTATAATATACACCTATTTTGCCACTACCAGCACCATAGCTAGTTGTAGTAACATCTACGTATCCCGTGTTGATTATGGGAATATTATAAGAATAAGACCAAGTAGTAGTGACCTTTGCACCAGCATATGGGCTAGACCCACCACCATTCTTGAGATAGCCAAGTATAGTATCTGTGGCATTAGTAGTAGCAGCCCCTAGTTTCGTCTGTACAGTTGCATTACTAATATCTAGCCTCAAGTTGTCAAGTAACCATACATTACCATCTTTCAGTTTGCCTACTAGATACTCTTTATTATCACGATTATCAATTAATGTCTTAGTATCACCTATCGCCATCCTATCAGCATCAGCCCCATTAAATTCTTGCAAAGTATCGCCACTTTTAGCGACACAACGGACTGGGAAGCCGTTGAGTCGATTACCGTTATCCTGAGGAGTCACATTCGAGGAACCGACGCGCAGATAGAGCATACGGTCACTACTGTAGTACGTAGAGGACCAGAAGTAGCCGTAGCCACCCTGATCGTAGGTCCGGTTATTGTAGTAGTAGCCAGAGAGGGGCGTAGATAGTGCGTTACGGAAGTTAGTAGCGTTACTAGAATAAGCTGTGTAAAGAGCTTGATATTCACCACTGGATCCACCTGTAGGCATTCTCCAGCCAGCTGGACAGATATCGTAGCTAGCATTACCGGAGCCTGCATTACTTGCATAGCAGTAGCTACCAGCTGTGGCTGCACAGTAATTGTAATATACGCCTATTTTACCACTACCAGAGCCATAGCCTGTTGTAGTAGTTTCTGAGGATGCAGTGTTGATAAGTGGGGTATTATAGGTGATAAAACCAGAAGATACGTTAGCTACAGCTGTTCCAGTATATGGACTAGACCCACCACCATTCTTCAGATAGCCAAGAATTGTGTCTGTAGCGTTAGTGGTACTTGAAGTCATCTTACTTTGTACACCCGAGTTACTAATATCTAACCGTAGATTGTCCAGCATCCAACAGTTATTATCTGCGAGTTTCTGGATTAAGTAAGGTTTTTCATCGCGTATATCATAAGCCGTGGTAGCAGTAGATGGACAATTTGCTGTAGTCACATTTTGAAGATAAAGTCTACTACTTTTACTAGTAAGTGCCAGCGCTCCATTGCCTTCGCCTATGGTGTAATAAGTATTCTCTGTGCTAGTAGAACCTAGGGCTGAGCCTGCTGCTGAATCTGTCTTAGCCCAAGAGCTGAATTCATAGTTAGCATTAAAGACTGGATAGAGATAATAGCTAGTGCCATAGATTAAGTTCGTAAAGGTAATGTTATTACCTGATTTAGTGCCATTAATTGTAGTACCACTAGTGCTACCTTGCCTTAATGTCATAGAAGATAGATTAGAATCTCCTGCGATTACTAGATTATAAGTATTAAGAGTCCATACGGCGTAGAAATTCATAGTTAGTTCGTCTGTCTCGGTGATTTGGTAGTTACTACCTGGAGAGTAGGTAGTAGTAGGACATACAGTGCCGTCACTAGTGGTTGCCGTGTTACACCAGCCTAGGAAAGTATAGTGGTCTCTAGTTGGCATACTAGTACTAATAGTAATCCCAGTCCCAGCAGTACCAGTAGAAGACTGGGCTGGGTTAATAGGAGTACCAGTTACGCTTGTGTCTCCACTATTATCTGTATAGTTAATGGTGTATAGTGGAGGTTTAGCTGTGGCTAGAAAGGTAAGATCTAGTTCATAGATGCCTGCTGGAGTGTCATAATCTGCTCTTGCTGCAAAGCCTACATTAGTAGTATCTGCATTAGTCTTAGTAGTGGTAGAGCTAAGTTCTACTCCACTAGTGTAGCTATTATAGTTACTACTGTTAATATTATATCCCCACCTATTAATGGTGAAGTCATTTACTGTATAGCCTCCTGCTTTATCTTCTAGTGTACTAATGGTAGGAATAGTATTGTTAGTAAGAGCTTCTGTCCTAGTAAGATCTGTAGTAGAAGAAGACATAATAAGACTATAGCCATATTCATTATTAGTGCCTACTGTGACTGGAATAGTAGAAGTAGCTAGAGCACTATTAATAGGATTAACATTAAGGCTAACTAGATTGGTAGGAATAGTTACATTAATACTAGGAGCAATAGTAGCTGAAAGATCTATGGTGGAAGATGCGGCGTGGACAGAAGAGCTATAACCTAGTATATTAATAAGAACAGTAGAACTAATAAGCGCAGTGAGCGCCAAACCTATATATATATATATATATATATATAAGATAAACCTTTGTGAGAATTGTATATTGTCTTCATATTAATAATATTGTAGCATAAGTTTAATAAAAATATTCAAAAAAGCAAAAAAAATAAAACGGAACTCACTTTCGTTTCATTTTTCATGCTAGCCTTTCTTGCTGGACTTCTTTTCCTCTGGAAAGAAGTCCAAAGTTTCTTTTGCTGTACTTTTCTTATTAAGAAAAGTACACTTAGTCATCGCCACCTACGCTAAGAGTAGATAACATGAAAATGCCCAGGCCGTAAGCCTGGGCAAATTAGTTTTACAGAAACAGATTACAGATTACACAAATGTAATCGTCCCTTTCCTGGTGCGCGTATTATAATACGCCTCAAACCCACGTGCGCGAAGTACAACATCCTTTTCAGCGATGGCCTTAGTGTCAACTCTGCAATACCCCTTCAGTTTTAGTTTCTCACCAGTACCGTCTTCGTGGTCAATCTCAGTTACTATACCTTCTGAAAAAGCCATCGGAATATATGCTCTTCCAGCTGCTCCTTTTGGTACTGTGTAGGCTACTGCCACCACAAAATTCGCATACAGGTTCACATCATCATAGGCATACTTACAAGAATCAAATATCAGATCCTTGTTCGGCCCTGCTACGATCTCATAGTAATCTCTGTTTCCTATAGTATCCATACGAATACCTCCTTTAAATGTGCTAGTTTACCTAGATGCATACGCAAGATAGGCTGTTACTCCTGACTAGTTATTAGTCAATACTTTCATTATATCACACTTACGTTATTTTGTCAATAGCATATACATAAATAAGCACTCGTCGTCAAACGAGCGCCTATCATAAAATCAGTAAACCCCTAATAATTCTTAGATTTCACGTACTTTTACCGTATCAGTACCAGATTTATTCTTATCACCAGACACAATTACAGCCAGCAAATCTTTCTTTCCTTCTTCTGTTTTCAGATAGCCACTTTCTTTCAACTCGAGTGCCAATTTTTTCCCAAAATCCTCCGAATATGGTCTCACGAAAGCCGAGTTTGCATACATTAGCGCCAATTGCTGCGCCACACGTGCATTAGGTGTCACAGAGATAATCGGTACATTTGGCCTCTGTGCAGCCATCGTCGTAGCCGTAGATCCCGAAGCCGTCTGACACACGATCACATCGGCTTCGATTTTCTCAGCCAGCCTAGCTGTCGCATCAGAAATCGCATCATAGATAGCACTATCACCTTCTGGCTTCCTACTCATCGGCGCAATATGCGAATGATTCTGCGTATATAGAATCACTTTCTTCATCTCTTTCACAGCTTCAATTGGGTAATTGCCATTTGCCGTCTCATCAGACAGCATCACCGTATCTACACCTTGAATCACGGCTGTCGCCACATCGGACACTTCAGCCCTCGTCGGCTCTGGCGAATCCACCATCGAAGACAGCATCTGTGTCGCCACAATACAAAGTTTCGAATGCGCCCTACACATCGATACCAGCTTACGCTGCACAATCGGCACCACTTCGGCACCAGCTTCCACAGCCATATCGCCACGCGCGATCATGATTCCGTCAGCTGCCCGTACGATTGCCTCCAGATTCTCGTCCGTCGAAATCGCCTTCTTTGTTTCGATTTTCGCAATCACTTTCGCTGTCGAGCCAAGCGACAGGAGGATTTGTTTCAATTTTTCAATATCGGCAGCCGTCTGCACGAAAGATAATGCCACATAATCATAATCCTGATGTGCTCCGTATTCAATATCCTCCATATCCTTTTCGGTCAGAATATCCCCATCAAAATTCGTCTCTGGCAGATTTAGTCCCTTACGCGACATAATAAATCCATCATTCAGAATCTTCACCTTAATTGCAGTATCTGATACGATATCGATAACTTCTGATTTTATTTTCCCATCAAACATTGACAGTGGCTCACCTACTTTCACCTTCTCAGCCAGATTATATTGTACTGGCACAGTGAAGTCCCCATTATGCTCAAATTCTTTTGACTCGAGCACTAGCTCATCACCTTTATGTAGGCCCAGATGATTGTCACGAATCACGCCTAGCCTAATCTTCGGCCCTTGCAAATCTTGCAAAATCGCCACACTGCGCCCTTTCTTCTCGGCAGCCTGACGTATCCAAGCAATCTGCGTGTCGCGCTCTTCATTTGTACCATGCGAGCAATTCAGCCTGCAGCCATTTACGCCAGCCATAATCATTTCTTCCACTTTCTCAGCACTAAACACCGACGGCCCAATTGTTGCTAAAATCTTAGTTCTCTTGAAAAGTTTACTCATACTTAATATATTATCATATTTACGCTTTTTATGATATGATAGATATATATGGCGTACACCAAAAACAAAAATCCAAACTACGGCAAAAAACACACAACTAACCCATTCAAGACCAAGAAGACTTCTCGGTCGCTTGTTGCTTCCCTAAAAAAATCCAAATCTACACCTAAGCCTAAGCAGATTATTAATTTCCCTACCAAGCCCAAGAAACCAGCCAAGCCCATCACCAAGCATAGCACCAAGCCGGTCCGTAGTCGCAAGACTCACAAATCCAGCAAGAAATCCAAAGAAATCAACATCAACGCCAGAAGTACTATTATTACCGTAATTGTAGCGGCTATGGCTGTAGTCGTATTTGCTACTTTTATCTACTCAATTCTCACTCCAGAGAATTACGTCAAGACTAACGTCGAGAATATCGCTAAAGATTATTACGAAAATTATTTCTACGATTCTGTAGTTGTTACTAACCGTATCGGCACCATCGCCGAGACAAAGTCAATTGACGACATCATGACTCCATATACCGAGAAAGGCCTGCCTACCATTAATCTAGAACAGCTATTATTGTACGATAATCAGAAATACGCTAGTCTCACTTCCACCCTCGCAAAATATTGCAATCTCAAATCCACCACCATAAAATTCTACCCAGAGTCACCTTTCGACAGTAGCAATTATCATTTCGATGTCAATTATAGCTGCGATTTTGACAAATAATCCCACGACATCCATCCTTATCGCACACAATGTAGTTCAAACAAAAAAAGCCCAAAGGTCTTTTGGTGAACCTTGTCCAATCGAATTGGAATATCCTCGTAGAGGACTTCTACCGAGTGAGGGGTATTATCAGTATTTTATATCCTACAAACTTTTGTCCCCGGCCTCAGTAGAACTAATGAATATAAAACCCAAAGCATTAGCAACCCGGATAAGCAGTAGAGCTACCAACGTCAATGCAAAAGCTCTACTTAAGAGCTTACAATGTCAATGTAGGGTACTCGCCATAGAGCTTACGTGACTATTTCGCAAAAATGAAAAATAAAAATTGCGGAATATATGGTATAATAAATATGAAAAGTATAACTAATCATACCAATATAGGAAAATTATGAAAGACAAGTTCGTAGGTATTTCTAAAGTCGGAGAAAAAGGACAAATCGTTATTCCAAAAGAAGCTAGAGAGATGTTTGGTATTAATCCTGGCGATTCCATGGTCGTCTTGTGCGACAAAAAACGCGGAATGGCGATTGTGAAATCTGAAGTTTTAGAAGACAAAATCGAGAAGATAATACCGAGATAAAAATGCATTCGATAGAAACCGATAACTTAACGAAAAAATACAAGAACAAAACCGTCGTTGACAATTTGAATCTTAAAATTAAAGACGGCGAACTTTTTGCCCTACTCGGAACGAATGGCGCCGGCAAAACCACGACGATTAAAATGCTGACTGGACTAGTCAAACCCACGAAAGGCAAGATTAAAATCCTAAACTTGAATTTGGAAAATAACTCGCAAAAGATAAAAACCATGCTTAATATCTCCCCACAAGAAACTGCCATCGCGCCGAACCTGACTGTGAAAGAAAATCTTGAATTTTTCGCTGGTGTTTATCAAATTAAAGATAGAAACGAAAAAATTGAAAAACTCGTCAAAGACTTCAAACTAGAAAAAGTTATTGATGAAAAGGCGAAAAAACTTTCAGGCGGTTGGCAACGCAGACTATCTATCGCCCTTGCGCTTATTAACGGCCCAAAAATCCTTTTTCTCGACGAACCTACCCTTGGACTTGATGTAATTGCGAGAAAAGAATTATGGCGCGTCATCGAAAAGCTCAAAGGAAAAATTACTATTATTTTGACAACGCACTATATGGAAGAGGCGGAGGCTTTATCTGACAGAATCGGAATTATGAAAAACGGAAGAGTTATTGCCACTGGGACTGCGAAGAGTTTAATGAGACAGGCCAAAGCCGACACTTTTGAGGACGCGTTTGTTAAAATTGTCACGGGAGAAGAATTATGAATCGTACGCTCGCTTTTTCTAAACGCAATTTCAAGGAGCTAATTCGCGATCCGATTGCATTGATTTTCGAAATTGTTCTGCCACTCGTTCTCCTGTTTATTTTTCATCAAATTAATATCCCCGGAGAGACTTACAAACTAGAAAACTTTACTCCTGGAATAATCGTCTTTGGGCTTTCGTTTATCACGCTATTCACTGCTACGCTTGTCGCAAAAGATCGAAGCTCTTCACTCCTCTTTCGCCTTGGCGCGTCACCCATGAAATCAGCCGATTATATTGTCGGCTACACGCTATCACTTTTACCGATCGTAATTTTGCAAAATATTCTATTCTTCACCGTCGCAGGATTAATGGGTTTAAGCTTTAGCATTAATACGGTTCTTGCTGGATTAGCCGCTCTAGCCATCTCATTATTCTTCATCATTCTTGGTATACTGCTCGGTACTCTCGTTAATGAAAAAGCTACTGGTGGAATCGGGAGTATCGTTGTTCAGCTAGTATGTTTTACGAGTGGAATGTATTTTTCGCGCGAGATGGTCGGCGAGGTCTTCTCAAAAATCTGCGAAATCTTACCATTTGAAAGTTGCTTAACCGTTGTGAGGAGTATCCTTAATGGTTCAAATGAGATTACCACGAGAGATATTGTAATTTTGACTAGCTACACGATAATAGTTACACTGCTTACCCTCCTTTGTTTCAAGCGCAAAAGAGAGCAATAATAATATCGCCTTCAAGGCGCAACCTCAAAGAAACGAGGTTAATATGGCGAAAAGCCACACATTCAAGAAGATAAAGCCCGGTAAGCCGATACCGGTTACTGCTCGAGAGCTAGAAAGCTTAATGCTTGAACATAAAGGTAAGTTTAATTCGCGCGAATACGACAAGTTCGAGCGTATGGGGCTTACCTACTCTCCAGTTTGTGACGCAATCCACGAACTAAAGACCTATTCCCTAGAAACATTAGCACAGCGCTTTGACGTGCGCCTTTTAGGCCGCAGAAAGCGCGTTTTTGCGCGGTTAGACAGCGAAGACGACACTTGGTATCATTTCTCGCTTGCATACATTCCACGAGCGTTAAATAACCGTGACGTGAATGACGCGATTATCCAAATATTCTATTCCCCGTCAGGAATCGTCCAGAACAAAAAAACACCAAGTCGGAGGCCAAAGCGGTCTTAGGAAGACAAGAC
>JAZQJM010000036.1:0-7093 GCA_045541635.1 Candidatus Nanosyncoccus sp. | reverse complement strand
TATTTTATTCTGATAGAAGAGACAGGATGAGAACCGTAGGTTCGGACGCCGTAGGAACCGAGTAAAAAGAAAATGCTTGCATTTTCTTTTTTGAGGTGACGCCCGGCGTTTTATTTTGCGCGAAGCGCAAAATAATCATCCTGACCTTTTGCTACGTTCCTTACGGAACGCATCAAAAAGTGGGACTCGTTTGTCGCTTCGCTCCAATCGAACCCTCTCGCTTCCGCCACTGTCTGTCGACAGTGCTCAAAAAGCGAGATTAGGATTTCGTGTTTCGCGCTCGATGCGAATCCTCTTGTTTTCGCCAAATATAAAAGAAGGCCTAGAGGCCTTATTTTATGCTTGCTGTTCTCGTGGTATAATATGGGTATTAATCAGAAGGGAGGGTGAAAGATGATTAAGGAAGTGAGAGATTATAATGATGGGCCTGTCTACGAAGTGAAGACGTTCAGCTCCCCACCAGTACATCGTAAACCAGAATGGTGGCAAGACAAAAATGGGAATTGGCACGATGAAGACAGAGGTTTTAGGGTAATAGAGCGTCCACCTATACCAGAATTGGATGGGTTCATAGAAAGGTATCTCTAGCATATTAGTTTTGAGCCTGACAGAAATGTCGGGCTCGTTTTTCCGCTTATATATTCTGTGTAAGTATGTGCTTGGCTTGGTATTGGACAAGAATTGTTCGAACTTCGTCCAGACACTTCCACCAGAATAAAATTAAAGCCCAAAGGGCTTTTATTTTATTCTGATAGAAGAGACAGGATGAGAACCGTAGGTTCGCCCGGACGACGAAGCGCAAAATAATCATCCTGACTTTTGTAACAGCAATAAAATAACCACCAAACCAACCCTCTCGTGTTTTTGACGAAAATATATTATAATATATACATATGGCACAATATAAAGTACCACAGGACGTCGAAGCTGATGATAAACTTATTGGTCCATTTAGCTTTCGTCAGTTCGTTTATTTACTGATTGCTGGTGGGCTAATCGCACTAGCAGTGGTGTTTTTTAGAATTTTTCCAATTTTAGCAATTATTCCAATCCCACCAATTTTATTGCTATTAGTCTTAGCCTTACCACTTAAGAAAGATCAGCCGATGGAGACATATCTTGCAGCTGTCGTCTCATATTATCTCAAGCCTCGCAAGCGCATCTGGACCCCAGGTCAGCGCGAGTCCACTATTCTAATTACAGCTCCTAAGATTGTCGAAGCGCCACGCACTAGGGATATTTCTGGCGAGGAGGCCACTCATCGTCTCTCGTTCCTGGCCGACATTGTCGATACTCAGGGTTTTGCTATTAAGGGAATGAGCAGTAGCCCTATGCGAGATGATTTGGTGGCAGAAGCTAATGCTACGCCAGATATGTTCGAGGATTATCAGGCGCAAGTCATCAACAGGGCAGTAAACCAAGACAAATACGCACGTCACCAGGATGCTGTGCGTGAAATGCGTGCAGCACTCGACAAGAGTGAGGGTATTGGTTATTTCAATCAGATGGCTGGCAACGCCGTGGCATCTGTTGTCGCTGAGAAGCCAAGCGCTTCATCTACTACTCCCATTGCTAGAATAACAGAATCTCCTGCCACTCCTCCACAAAATCCCTCTACAACTTCACCAAAAAATAGTATAATAGAATTAGCAAATAATCCTGATTATTCTGTCGCAACCATTGCAAAAGAAGCTAACCGGATTAACGGAAAGGACAAGGGTGAGGTCTTCATTTCTCTCCACTAGACAATTATGAATCCACAAAAACCACAACAAATTTTCCCAAACCAGACATCAGCTTCTCCAGCTGGTGGCTCTGGTGTGTCACAAGGAAACATCTATACTTCGATGCCGAGCGGCCAGCCATCCCCACAATCATCCCCACAGTCATCCTCGCAATCATCCCCACAGCTATCTCAGCAGCAGGCTCAACAGCCATACCGGCAAATGCCAACGCAGCCAGCCGGTCAACCGACAATGCAGCCGATGACTCAACCAATGGCTCAGTCAACAGGCCAGCCAATGACTCAGTCAATGTACTCACAGTCCCAGATGGGGCAGCCGGCCTTCGCGAACTCTCAATCTCTCGGTGCTACAGCAATTTCGGCGCAGAAGTCTGCGCCAGTTTCCCCGAATGCTGACGTTCCTACTTCTACGCAGTCTACACTGCTTATCTCTGAGCTAAGAGATAATGTCGTAATTATGAAAGACGGTTCGTTTAGGGCAGTTGTGGCATGCAAATCCATTAACTTCGACCTTATGAGCGACGTAGAGCGCGAAGGCGTCGAATATTCCTATCAGAATTTTCTTAACTCTCTTAAATTCACTACGCAGATTCTAATCAGGAGCCAGCGTGTCGACATCGGCCCATACCTCGAACGCCTCAATAATATCCGTCGCAACAATGATAATATGCTACTTGGCGTCTTGATGGATGATTATATTAATTTCATAGACATCCTGTCGCAAGAAGCTAATATTATGGATAAATCATTTTTCATCGTAATCCCATATTATACTTCACCAGACGCTGAGAAAGTCCTCGAGCAGACTAAGAATTTCTTCAAATCTTTCTCCAAATCAAAAGCCCCAGAGGTTACCAGAATAGATCGTGCCACCTACGATAAGGCCTTAAGTGAGCTCTCCAATCGTGTAGATTCTGTCATGAGTGGCTTGTTCCAGATTGGTATTCATTCCGTCAGGCTTAACACTCGTGAGCTTGCCGAGTTGTATTATAACTTCAATAATCCAGACACGGCAGTCAGAGAGCCACTTGTAGATTTTAATAAACTAGCAACTATGTACGTGAAGAAAGGGAATAAGGAGGTGGAAAATGGCTAGAAAGAAACAACTCACTCCAGCAGAAATCGCAGCCCAGAATGAAGCTCTAGAGCTAGCTCGTATTCAGCAGGCCTTCGAGCAGGGCACTAACACTCTACGCGATTTGATTTCTCCGTCGGCTATCGAGATTCATTCCGATTATTTCAGGCTTGGCAATAAATATGGTCGCACACTATACGTTTATGGTTATCCACGCTCATTATATACTGGCTGGATTTCGCCAATTATTAATATTGATGAAGTCATTGATGTCTCCATGTATATCTACCCAGTCGAGTCGGCTGTCGTCATGAAGAACTTGCGCACAAAAGTTACTCAGCTCGAGGCTTCGCTCAATCTCAATGCTGAGAAGGGTAGAGTCCGTGACCCAGAGCTCGAAGCTGCCATCTCTGACGCTGAGGAACTGCGTGATCAGTTGCAGGTCGGTGCTGAGAGGTTTTTCCGTTTTGGTCTCTACGTTACGTTGTGGGGTGATTCCCTAGATGAGCTAAAATTTGTTCAGCAGAAAATCGAGACCATCTTCGGTCAACAAATGATTTTCTCAAAAGTCGCCTCATCCCAGCAGGAGCAAGGACTTAATTCCATCATGCCACAGTGCCAAGATCAATTACAGATTCGTCGTAATATGAATACCGGCGCCATCTCTACCTCTTTTCCGTTCACTTCTGCCGACCTTACTCAGGATAAGGGTATCCTTTATGGCATTAATATGCACAATAATGGCCTTGTGATTTTTGATAGATTTTCGCTAGAGAATGCCAATATGGTAGTTTTTGCAAAATCTGGTGCTGGTAAATCTTTCACTGTAAAACTAGAAGCGCTCCGTTCTATGATGCTAGGCTCCGAAATCTTAATCATCGATCCAGAGAACGAATACCAGAAACTCTGTGATGCCGTAGGTGGTTCGTATATTAGGCTGTCGCTTAATTCTGATGTCAGGATTAATCCATTCGATTTGCCAAAAGTCGTAGATTCCGAAGATGCCAATGATGCCTTAAGGGCGAACCTAGTTACACTGCATGGCCTCTTCCGACTTATGTTGGGTGGTAATCAAGTTTCTGCTGGTGGTCAAGTTGTACCGGCCCTATCAGCGAACGAAGAAGCCGACCTAGACCAAGCATTAATTGATACTTATGCTAGAGCTGGTATTACGTCTGATCCATTGACTCATCAATCTACTCCACCTACCATTATGAACTTATATGATACTTTGCTTCATATGGAGGGAACTGGCCCACAGCTCGCGCAGCGCTTGCGTAAATACACTACTGGTACCTTCGCTGGCATTTTCTCACAGCAGAGCAATGTTGACATTAATAACCAAATGGTAGTATTTAATATTCGCGACCTCGAAGATGAGCTACGCCCAGTTGCTATGTATATTGTGCTTTCTCATATTTGGAATATTGTTCGCGCCGAGCAGAAGAAGCGTATCCTTATTGTGGATGAGGCTTGGCAGTTGATGAAATACGACGATTCGGCCAACTTCCTCTTCTCACTTGCTAAGCGTGCTCGTAAATATTACCTTGGTCTTACTACCATTACGCAGGATGTCGAAGATTTCATGGGTTCGAAAATGGGGCGCGCCATCGTCGCCAACTCTTCCATGCAATTATTACTTAAGCAATCATCTTCAGCTGTCGATGTGCTTTCTGATGTATTTAAATTGACCGAGGAAGAGAAGCGTCGCCTTGCGAACTTCCCAGTCGGCCAAGGTCTATTCTTCGCCGGCCAGAATCACGTCCATATCCAAATCATCGCCTCCGAGACCGAAGAAGGCCTCATCACCACTAACCCAGTAGGCAGAACCTAATCATTCAAATACATTTTTGTACAAAATCTCCTATATGCTATAATTAAAATATGAAAAATTTTGTGAGGCACATCACAATTGCGATTCTTAGTATTTTGATGTCATTTTTGTCGACCCCTGCCTTAGCCCTAAGTGAGCAGGAACTCTATTTTTACTCGCAGAACAATATTCTTTTCTACGACCCTACCACTACTAAATGTGGCTCCACTTCAGTCGGTTCTTTTGATGGCCAAAGCTCTGCTGGCTTGTCTGATCTGCAGGCTTCTTTTGTGGATACTTATCATGACATTGCTGAGAAATTATCCGTTGCCTACGGTATTCCATGGGAGACGGTAGTAGCTCAGGGTATTTTGGAATCTGCAGCAGGTACTAGCACTTTTGCTGTCGAGAGGAATAACTTTTTCGGTATTGCAGCATACGATTCTAATGTGAACGCAGCATGGTCGTGGCCTACGCCAGAAGATGGCTGGCGTGGCTACTATGAGAATATTAAGAATACTGCCACTTATCGCAATCACGGCGTCTTTACCGGTGACAATATTACTAACCCACACACATATTTGCAGACAATTAAAGCCTCGGGCTATGCCACGGCTCCGACCTATGTACAGTCGGTAGGGAGGCTAGTAGATGCTGTTATTAATCGTGCTAATGAGAAAGGCTGGAAGAGTTCGGCCGAGCTCGCGGCAGAATATCCAGAAATGCTGCAGCATGCAGCCGACAACGCAGCAGGTGCTAATATTGGTACCACGCCAGAAGCTAGCGATATTTCATCCTGTACTTTTAGTGGTGACAATGGGGATATTAATGGTGTAGCTCTTAATCTATCATGGCCAGATCGGACTCATCGTCCTACCGACCCGAAGCCAGAATATTACGAAGCGCTCGCAGCGACTGGTGTTAATAAGCTCGGCGATAGTTGTTCCATGGGTGGCTATAGCTGCGATGCTTTTCTTACTACCGTCATGAGGTCATCTGGCTCTGACCCTAATTTTCCATGCTGTGGTGCTGCTATGCAGCTAAGATATCTGTCAAGCCATGAGGAATTATACGTTGAGATACCTAACGTAGGCAACACTTCTAATTTGCAGCCAGGTGATATTCGTGCCAATGGTGGCCATGTGGAGATTGTTGTGCAGTTAGATGACGGTAGCTTCATGATCGCTTCGGCATCCCACTGTGATAGAACAGCTGACCACGCAAGCAATTATTACGCCGGACCAGGCTATAGGATTTTTAGGAAAAAATAACATGGAAGAGCAACGATCACTTAAGCAAAGAAGAATACTAGTAATTATAATATCAATTATTTTTGCGCTTCTACTAATTGGCGCGATTATTGCAGCAATTATTAATTCTAAATATAGCGCGACACTCGATCTTCTAGTTGCTCCACGCGACGCTACTATTTTAATTGATGGTAAACCATATAAGAACGGCCAATATAATTTCGAACCAGGTGAGATTACAGTCAATATCTCTATGGATGGCTTCACTAGTGAAGAACAGCAGCTTACTTTGAAAGCCGGCGAAACAACCAAGTATTACACTTATCTTATTCCAACAGACGGCAGCCTTGATTGGTATTTGGAGCATGAGGATGATATGATGCTAATGAATACTATTGGCGATGCGAACGCAGCTCTTGATAGTAACGAATATCTCGAAGAGAATCCTATCGTGGAAGTTCTACCAATCATCTACGCTAACTACGACAAGGATTATAACTATACCGAGTTTCGTGTAGATGGTGGTAAATTTGACAATTGTAAAGAGAGCTTCTGTCTCAAGATTACCGACACTACTGGTGGCAATCGTGAACACGCTCTCGAATTAATACGTGAGAAGGGCTTCAATCCAGACGACTATGAGATTATTTACGAATACGACCCTATCAAGCCACTCGAATAGTAAAGCCCCATCTTAAGGATACTCGCAAAGTACTTGACGAATCATATAGTAATATCAAAATAATTAGCACTCTTGCATTTTGAGTGCTAGTAAGTTATAATGAATATATGAGTCAATCCAAACGTGATTATTATGAAGTTTTGGGCGTAAGCAAGAACGCCTCTGATGATGAGATTAAGAAAGCCTATCGTAAGTTAGCCGTTAAATATCATCCAGACAAGAATCCAGGTGACAAGGAAGCCGAAGCGAAGTTTAAGGAAATTTCCGAAGCACACGAAGTTTTGTCGGACAAGCAGAAGCGCGCTCGCTACGATCAATTTGGTCATGCAGGTGTTGGTGGCTCTGGTGGATTTGGGGGCGCTAGTGGATTCAGTGGTAATCCATTTGGGGGCTTTAACTATAATGGTCAGAGTTTTAACTTTGATTTTGGTGGTGGTGGGCTTGACGATATTCTGGGTAGCCTATTCGGATTCGGCACTGCTGGTGGGCGGGGCACACGCCCGGGTGCAGACTTTTAAACATCTAGCAC
>JAZQJM010000035.1:0-9160 GCA_045541635.1 Candidatus Nanosyncoccus sp. | reverse complement strand
TACTGTAGCGCTAAGCGCCAAACCTATATATATATATATATATATATAGGAGACCAAGATTTGAGAGAGTTATGTATTATCTTCATGTTAATATCATTGTAGCATAAGTTTAATGAATTATGTTAAAAAAGCGTAAACATGGACGGGTGGCAGTCGTGGAGGGGGACCCCCATTGAGCTTTGCGAAATGGGGGAGGAAAACGACTGACAGGACCCGTCCAGAGATGGTGTTTAAAATGTATTTTCAGGATATTAAATTGATTTAAAATTTTAACACGTATATCCCTGACGCAACCGAGAAAGTTGCCCATTAGGGCAATCTTTCCCGGATTGCCAGCGCATGACGTGCTTAAAATTTTAAGTCCCTATCCTGAAAATACATTTTAAATACCAACTACATCAATCGTAGTAGCTCACGAAATTACTAAACTAACCTACAAGATATTTTTAGCTCACGAAATTACTATTTATTACACGCTATATCTTCGATTCTTTTTCCTTCTCGTGCTTTGTTAGCCCATTCATCAGCAAGCTCATTCATCTTCGTCCCCACGTGGCCACGTGTCCAGATTAGTTTCACTGGATATTCAGTATAGAGTTGATAAAGTTCCTGCACCATTTCTAGGTTCTTGATTGGGCCAGATTTTTTCACCCAGCCATTTGCTTTCCACGTCGGCGCCCACTTGGTGAGAACATTTACCCAGAACTCCGAATCCGTATGAATTTCACACCCATCAGCCCCTGCGTATTTTATCGCTTCGATTAGAGCAGTGCCCTCCATCTTAATATTAGTCGTGTCCTCTTCACCACCTAGCACCACCGGCTTCGCCTCGTCATCACTCACCTCTTCAATCACAGCATATCCACCAGGCCCTGGATTAGGTGTCGCACTACCATCAGTCCATAATGTTTTCATTTAATTTCCTTTCTTTTCATAATTGCCAACTACACTAATTATTCCCACACTGGCACATCTTCTGGAAACGGATCAAAATCCCCCTCACCGAACCCAAATTTATCATCATAATCCTCATCCAGCCCAATCTCTCGATCAGAAAATCCATCCCCATCTCGGTCACGTCTACTACCAGCTCGACCACGACGCCCACCACCGAAATCAGCATTACCATAGCCACCATAGCCAGCACTACCACTTCCACCACCATGTCTCCCATATCCAGCCGATCCCACGCCATAGCTATCAGCGAACTTCTCATCACTATCCGTGAATCCAGCCGACCCAGCCTCACCATACGGGTTATATCCTAGCTCCATCAGGAATCTCGATGGCATATTATAGCTCCTTGTGCCAAAAGAATATCTCGACTCAGCATAAGTCAAAAACAGCCTCTCCATCGCACGCGTCATTCCTACATACATTAGCCTTCGCTCTTCCTCAAGCCCAGACTCTTCTTCCGTAGCTCTCCCACTCGGGAACAATCCTTCCTCTAGCCCCACGATGAACACCACCGGAAATTCCAGTCCCTTAGCAGCATGCAAAGTCATCAAAGTTACCGAATTCTTCCCTGCACTTTCATCAGCCGAAGACATCAGAGCAGCATCTGCCAGGAATTCTTCCAGCTCATTATACTGCGAAGCATTACTAGCCAGCACTTCGAGGTTCGCCATTCTTTCTTCGCTACTCGGCGTACCATCATCCGTTAGTGCCCTGAAGTTAAAATATTCAATCGCCCTCTTCACCACCTCACCAGGCCCATCATCAGTCTTCACTCCCCGGACAAAATTACAAAGTTTCGTAATACCACTTTTCGCTTTTGCCGTCGTCAGCACTTCCGGAAAATCCAAATCCATCAGAGGATTCGCACCCACATCCATCGAATCCATCGCGCTAAGCAGCTTCGTTAGCGACGCCTCACCTACCCCAGATAGCACATTTTTTACCACGCGTTCTAGGCTTACCTTATCGCGCCCATTCGTTACTAGATGTAGTATCGCCAGTACATCTTTCACTTCCTTACGATCATAAAATCTCACCCCACCCACGATTTTATACGGTATATGCCGATCAATAAACGCCTTTTCAAAAACATACGATTGCGCATTCGTCCGGTACAGCACAGCATAATCATTATAATCAGGATAGTCGCGCGACATATTAATAATTTTTAGTGCCACATAATTCGCCTCAGCCGTCTCATCACTTAAAGATTCGATATCTATCGGCTCGCCGTTTCCCAGCTCCGTATATAGCGTCTTATCGGTGCGCATCTTATTTTCGTTAATAATCTTCTGCGAAGCCTTCAAAATATTCCCCGTCGAACGATAATTTTGCTCCAGCTTGATTACTTTCGCCCCTGGGAAATCTTTCTCAAAGTTCAAAACATTCGTAAAATCAGCCCCACGCCACGAATATATCGACTGCCAATCATCCCCCACCACACAAATATTCCTCTCATCCCCTACTAGCAATTTTACTAGCCGATACTGAATATTATTAGTATCCTGATACTCATCAATTAATATATACTGGAATTTCTGCTGCCATTTCTTTCGTACCTCATCATTTGTCGCAAACAGCTCCAGCGTTTTTAGCAGCAAATCATCAAAATCCAGCGCCCCAGCCTTCTCTTTCTCCTTCTCATACGCAGCGAACACTTTCGCAATCTGCTTCTGATTAGGATAAAGCGCACTCGCAGCATATTCCTCAGGCCCGTTACCCTGATTTTTCTCTGTAGAGATAATCGACTGAATAGTCTTCGGTTTCAGATTCTTATTATCAGTCATCTTCAATGTACGCATCACTCGCCTAATTAGCGAAATCTGATCATCCATATCATATATTACAAAATCACGCGTCAGTTTAGCATTTTCAGCTTCCTGCCTTAAGATTTTCACACAAATCCCATGAAAAGTCCCCATATAAGGCATAAAAGAAAACGGTATCCTCACCTCTTCATCCACCGAGGACCCATCTAGTAGAGTGTCTCCTTGATTAGTCGCACCATCTCTAAGCTGTCGAGTTACCTTATAGAGTCTCACTCTCATCTCTTTCGCAGCTTTATTTGTAAAAGTTACAGCCAAGATTCTATTTTCTGGCACTCCATGATATAACAAATTCGCAATTCTATGCGTCAAAGTCTTCGTCTTGCCACTACCAGCCCCAGCCAGTATCAGAAGTGGCCCACTTAAGCACTCCACAGCTTCACGCTGTTTATCGTTCAAACCCTCCGTTATATTCTCCATTAGTCCATTATACCACAATATTTTCTGACCCAGCGTGTACCCTAGTCACTTTTTCCAGCCCAGCGTGTGCCCTAGTTGCAAAATCACCCCACCACAAGCATCACCCCCAAGTATACCTTAGATTCCTGTCAGTGGCACGATATCAGCCCCCAGGTGCCTTAGTCTAGCTGCAAAATCCTGATATCCACGATTAATTGGATAAACATTACGCAGAATCGAAGTCCCTGGCGCAGCCAACATCGCAATCAGTATCACCACTGCTGGCCTCAACGCTTGTGGCGCTACTAGCTCTGCAGCACGCCAGTTCGTTGGCCCTTCCACATATATCCTATGCGCATCAAGCAATTCTACTTTTACATTAAGATTCGAAAGCTCCGTCGTATATATCGCCCGGTTCTCAAACACCCAGTCATGTATCAGAGTTCGCCCCTCAGCAGCTGCAGCAATCACCGAGAAAAACGGCAAATTATCAATATTTAGTCCCGGGAACGGCATCGGATGAATCTTATCCACTGGCGCCTTCAAATGTGACTTTTTTATCTCCAGATTCACCAATCTCGTCCTACCATTAGTAGACATATATTCAGCAGACTTCTCAAACTTGAGTCCCATATTGCGAAGCACCTCTAGCTCAATCTCTAAAAATTCAATCGGCGCCCTCAGTATCTTAATTTCCGAATGCGTCACAATTGCAGCAGCAATGAAGCTCATTGCTTCAATTGGGTCTTCGGATAGATGATAATCTACATCCACATTAATTTGTGGCCTACCCTGTACCACTAAAGTCGTAGTGCCTATTCCACTAATTTTTACCCCTAATTTCTCCAAGAAAAAGCACATGTCTTGCACCATATAATTAGGCGAAGCCCCCACAATAGTCGTCTTCGTCGGACAAAGCGCAGCAGCCATTAGCACATTCTCTGTTACTGTGTCGCCTCTCTCAGTCAATACAATATAACGCTCCTTCTGATAATGTAGTTTCGCCTGTTCTACTTCCACATCATAGAATCCACTATTATGCTCAGCATCAACTTTCAGTCCAAATGACTCCAACGCCTTAAGATGTGGCTCTACTGTCCTCGTGCCTAGCGAACAGCCACCAGCATACGGAATCTGAAACTTCGGATATCTATGTAACAACGGCCCTAAGAACATAATGATGGACCTGGTTTTCCTCGCTGCCTCAATATCCATCTGATCTAACTTTAATTCACGTGGTGATATAATTTCTAGGTCACGATGACGATTCTGCCAGTGGCATTTTACACCAATAGATTCTAGTACTTCAATAATTCTAAAAACTTCTTCAATCCTTGCCACCCTGTGAAGCACCGTCCTACCAGTATTAAGTAATCCAGCACAGAGCAGTCCCACTGCAGCATTTTTTGAAGTATTTACCGTAATCTCCCCATTAAGCTCCTTGCCACCCCTTATCCTAAAACTCTGTGAAGCCGAATCATTAATAGAGAGAATCTGCGTACCAAGCGCCTCAGATAATTTCTTAATCATCTCAAGCGAAACATTCTGCCTACCTTTTTCTATGCGATGGATAGCAGACTGACTAGAGCCCACAGCATTACCTAGCTCCTCTTGAGTCCACCCCTTCTCTAGGCGCATTTGCTCAATAGTTTCACCAATAACTTCCTGATACGTCTTTACTTTTTTCATAAGGGAATTATATCACCACATGCATATTTTGTAAACTACTTTTGCCCATAATATATGCTATAATAATGATATGTTGATATCAGTTTCCAAACTTATCGGCACTCCAGTCTTAAGCGTCCAGGCTTCTGGTCCAGTCGCCATTATTGATTCTGCTATTGTTGACCCAGACTCACTTAAGATTATCGGCTTCCATTTGTCAGGTCCCCTAGTACATCACTCTCCTGCTAATATCCTAGATACTACCTCAATTCGTGAATTTTCACCACTCGGTTGCGTAGTTGATTCTGTTGATGAATTTGTCGAACCATCCGATGTCATCAAGATAGACAAAGTCTTATCTCTTAATTTCGATCTCATCGGCCTTAAAGTCGAGACTAAGAAGCATACTAATCTCGGTCGTGTCGCTAGCTACACAGTTACCAGTGAAGATTTCACCGTTCAGCAGCTTATTGTCCAGCGCCCACTTATTAAGAGCTTCCTCGATCCAGAGCTTACCATCCCTCGCAGCGAAATTATTGAGATCACCGATTACAAGGTCATCGTTAAGGATGAAGAACGCACCATTAAGGAGCGTGCCCAGAAAGAAGATTTCATCCCTAATTTCGTCAATCCTTTCCGTAATTCAGAACAAGTTCTCGCACCAAATCATATGGAAACCCCTGCCGACACAAATACTGAATAAGTTTATCATCGTCATATTTATCACGTTTTCTCGCAATCATTTTGCGTATTTCTTCTGTATCATCTCGGCCAGATTCATTCATTATGCTCTCAATCGTATCGCGCGCTATGCCTTTCTTCATCAGCTCCATCTCGAGCCTTCTCTTACTTACGCCTTTCTTAACGAACCGATTTTCCACATAGTATTTCGCAAACTTCTCGTCATCCACGTACCCCCTTTCCACCAATCTTTCCACAATTTTCTCTAGCAAATCACCGTCAGTACACT
Organism: Candidatus Nanosyncoccus sp.; assembly: GCA_045541635.1. Lineage (GTDB taxonomy): Bacteria > Patescibacteriota > Saccharimonadia > Saccharimonadales > Saccharimonadaceae > Nanosyncoccus. The sequence continues at coordinate 3,340 of JAZQJM010000035.1, read as the reverse complement.
GATTATCTCTCATTTTTCTCTTTAGGTAATCACGCACCTCTCTCTCAGATCGTGGCCTCATTAGCACCCATTCGAGCGCTCTCTGATACAGCTTACCAAACTCCGAGGCTTTTTTATATTCCGACAGTTCAGCCTTAGTAATAACTTTACCAATTTTTATCCGAAAATCCACTACCTGCTGAATATCCAGCGAAAAACTATATTCATTATTCACATAGATATTCACACGATTTTCATTTCTGACAGCCTGCTTAATATCCGTAATCTTAATTACATCACCATATTGCTCGCCAGCATTATGTTTCCCCTTATGTAGATATCCCCTTCTACCTCCAGGATTCTTATTTCCACCCCTGTTATCGGAAAAATCCTCAGCGCTCTCTACAGTGTTCCACTCATGTGTCTCATCATCGCGCTTACGAACTTCACCTTTAAGGTTAATTATCTCCATGCATTTTCATCCACTCACCAAGACCAGCAAAAGTCAAATGATCTTCCTTTAGTGGCTTCTTCGCAAAATGTGCCCGAAATTCATCAGTCTCGCTCCATGGCACCCACCTCACCTCAGACACTTCCATATCATCAAAATGGAAATTCTCTGGTTTATCAGTCCAATCTACACAATATATCCATGCAAAACGATTCTTATTAAACGGCCTCATCACTGCAAATTCCAATTCATCTGGATTAATCTCTGCGCCGATTTCTTCGCGTGATTCCCTCACGGCAGCCTCTATCACCGACTCACCTAAATTAATATGGCCACCAGCCGAAATATCCCAATCACCAGGATATCTCGATATCGCTTCACTGCGCCTCTGCCACAAGAATTCATATTCGCCTTTGGAATTTTTACGATACAAGAAAACAATCGCCACCCCCACTATCTCATCATCTTCACTAGACGGATTATCGCGCCCAGCATCCCAGCCCACACCAGGAATTGGTTCACCATTACGGTGATATAATTGCCATATTTCATCTGTATGCATAAAATTCCTCCAGCTTTGACTCCTAATGGTCTCGAGCCTTATCTAATTCTGTATAGCTTTCTCGCGTACTTTCTTATCAATCTCGGCCATTAGCTCTGGCTTCTCCATGAACAACCTCTTCACAGCCTCACGGCCCTGCCCTAGAGTCTCGCCATTATACTTGATAAACGCACCAGCTTTCTCTAGTATACCATAATTTACCCCGAGGTCCAGTACATCACCCGTCTTCGAAATGCCTTCATTATACATGATGTCAAACTCAGCCGTCCTAAATGGCGCAGCAATCTTGTTCTTCACCACCTTAATCTTAGTACGGTTGCCAGCGATATTATCACCATCTTTAATCTGGCCAATTCTACGAATATCCACCCTCACCGACGCATAGAATTTAAGCGCATTACCACCAGTCGTCGTCTCTGGATTACCAAACATCACGCCAATCTTCATACGAATCTGGTTAATGAAAATTACCGTAGCTCTAGATTTCGAAATAATACCAGTGAGTTTCCTCATTGCCTGACTCATCAGTCTCGCCTGGAGCCCCATCTGCGCATCACCCATATCACCATCAATCTCAGCCTGTGGCACCAATGCAGCCACAGAGTCCACTACGATTAAATCCACAGCATTAGAACGCACCAAAGTCTCACAAATCTCCAGCGCCTGCTCACCGTTATCAGGCTGTGAAATCAATAGCTCTCCAGTATCTACACCAATCTTCTTCGCATAAGCTGGATCAAGCGCGTGCTCTGCATCAATAAACGCTGCCTGCCCACCCTGCTTCTGAATCTCAGCAATTGCGTGCAGTGCCAGAGTCGTCTTACCAGAAGATTCTGGCCCATAGATTTCAATGATGCGCCCCTTCGGCCAGCCACCACCAAGTGCCAAATCTAGTGCCAACGACCCAGATGGAAGCAGCTCCACATCCATCTTCGGAGTCTCACCTAGCTTCATAATCGAGCCATCGCCAAACTGCTTCGTAATCTGCGAAATAGCAAGCTTCAGTGCCTCAGATTTACCATCGTTTGCTGTCTTTTCTGTTTTACCGTTCGCTTTTTCTGCCACCACATCTTTTTTTGCCATAGTATTACCCTTCTTATAGTTAATATTATTATACCATAGGTCATGGATACCGCACCAAAATCCACCGACCTATCTATCTGGTGAGCCATACCATACGCTCACCCTCGCACCTAAGCTGCGATCACCACGTCACGCTCGCAGCTGGCTTCCTTGTATCATATTGTTTTGCAAAATTCAACCCCCCTCATCGCGTTTTCTAAGCAGCAGCCTTTTCACCCCAATAATTTTCGTAAAATTCCCCCATTCCCCTATTGCCTATATTAAGCAATACCGTCTTATCCTCATCTTCCTATGTCTATAATCTCGCTATTTTTGGCAAAATTTAACCCTATTTAGTAGCATCATCAGCACCACTCTATGCAAACTCCCCTCCTCCGCATTTCCAGACTTCAATGAGGAGTACTCTTCCAAAGGGAGTCCTGGGAAAAACTCGGAGAACTACTTAGCGACACAGCGAACTGAGTAGCCGACGTACCGATAATCGTAATTCTGAGGATACACATCCGAGGAACCGACCCACAGGTAGTACATATAGTTACTATTGAGGCACGTAGAGGACCAGAAGTAGCCGTAGCTACCCTGACTGACCACTGAACTATTGACGTAGACGCCGGAGAGGGGCGTAGACAGTGCGTTACGGAAATTAGTAGCGTTACTAGAATAAGCTGTGTAAAGGGCTTGATATTCACCACTGGATCCACCAGTTGGCATTCTCCAGCCAGCTGGACAAATATCGTAACTAGCATTACCAGAGCCTGCACCATTTGCATAGCAGTAACTACCAGCTGTAGCTGCACAGTAATTGTAATATACACCTATCTTCTTACTACCAGAACCGTAGCCTGTCGTGGTAGTATTAGCGTAAGTTGTATTAATCTGAGCAGCTGTGTAAGAACTGATACTTCCGGAGCTTGGTAATGTAAATGATACACTAGGCGACATATTAGTATTAGAAGTAGAAAGTTGTTCTGTAAGCGCTACGCTACCCAGTCTCAGGTTATCAAGTAACCAACAGTTGTCATCGGCTAACTTCTGGATATAATACCCTTGCCCATCTCTTTTATCATATGCCATAGTCATATCACTAGGACAACTCGCAGTAGTTACATTCTGTAAGTACAGTATGTCTTTCTCCCAAATTGCATATAGTATTATCGTAGTCTCATCCGTATCTTGTACTGTATATGTGTCTCCAGCTTGATAAGTAGTACCATTACATACAGTGCTATCATTAGTAGTAGCAATTGTACACCAACCATTAAAGG
>JAZQJM010000034.1:0-22542 GCA_045541635.1 Candidatus Nanosyncoccus sp. | reverse complement strand
ATAATAAAGAGATTGCTTTTAGTAAAGCAACAAAAGATTTACAAGAGTTTTTAAATAGTAAAGATGTATTTGACGTAGAAGTATTCTTATCTGATGAATTACCTCAAGCAAATAAAGTTAGTGGAAAATTTAATCATATATATAAAGACTTTAAAGAGAAAAATAAAACATTATCTTTAAAGAAATAAAATGCTCGGAAGATTAAGAAATTACGATATAAATGCCAAAATGGCAGTGGTAAAAACACTAAACATTGACAGCCTAGTGGCAAGTACTAAAAAATAAGAGCCCTAGAGGGCTTTTATTGTGCTTATGATTTGGCTGGGGCAAATTAAGCAAGCTTTAACCATCTATAAGGAAGATATCCGTAATCGACTAGAGGACTATAACCCAGAGAGTTAGACAATTATGTCATAAATGCCGTTTTGTCCGTTTTGCCGTTTGGCATGTTACGGGAACTAAGTGGGGGAAAATTAAATTATTATGACGAATATTGAATGCGAGTTATGCGAGATTGATGGCCAGATAGAATTGAACGAGAGTGTAATACTAGAACTAGATGTTTAGCCCCTTAGTTGCGACAAATGTTTAAACAGTTGAACGGTAATACCACTGCGACACCAATAATCGGCACCTTTATTATCGTTGCCCGCCAAAGCCGACGTTAAAAGAATGAGAGTATTGTCCAGGTCGAGCTCTTTGATTCTGTTCTTTGTATCTTGCTCTAACCACTCCAGACCGTCAAGCCAATAATCACTACCAGTAAAAAGACCGTTGTCATACATAAATGGCAGGATTTCTTCGTCTATGCAAGATGTATCTGTCGAATGATTGGCTAGCTTGCGGAGTTTTTCAGTATTTTTCTTACTCAAATTTCTAATGGCTATTTTTGCTTCCTCTAGATATTGACTCTCGCCTTTATATGTCGGCATCGTTTTTCTCATAATTAGCCCCTCTCTTTTAAGAATTCAAGTGCCTTTTTAGCCGATTCAGGGTCTTTCGGGTTCATTCTATAAAAGTCATCTAGTACATAGTAAGCCTCTAAAGTCCTTCTCTCGGTTTCAAACAAAGAGTCGTCGAACCAGATAAAATCTTGGTCCATATCGATGGCTTCGGTTTTCATCACTCCCCAATCGGTTGGCTTGATAATCTTATCCATTTCATCGGCAAGGTCTGCCGGAAAACCACTCTGTTTTAACCACTCAGTACAACGATTAACTCCACCTTTACAATGGGTTGTTAACCAATAAGTGCTGTCGGGATAATGCTCCAAAATATACCTAATCAGCTTAACTATATCCTCCTGCGGAGATTTAGTGCCGAGCATAACGCCATCGATGTCTAAGTAGATATTCATCATTTGTCCTATAAATTATTATCCCTCATTTTTGCAAAATATAAAGTGTTATTTCGTGATACAATTAAACTAAGGGTATTTATAAACTTAATTTGGAGGTAATCAAGGAAAATATGTCAAAACTAAATGTTGACCAAAAAAGTATCTATGAACTTTTGTCTGACAGGAAGGCAGATTATATAATCCCGGATTACCAGCGTCCATACGCATGGGATGAGGATAACTGCCAGACTCTCTGGGATGATATATTCTCCTTTGCAATTCCTGACAACGATGCCACTAAATTCGACACTAACGATGAATATTTCCTTGGTTCAATCGTGACTTTCGAAAATGACAAGAAGCAACAAGAAGTAATTGATGGCCAGCAACGCTTAACAACTTTTATGCTTCTCCTCCGAGCATTCTACGACCGCTTTACCCAAATGCAAGACCAAGACTCAAAAGACTTCTCCGAACGCATTGCTAGCTGTATCTGGAAGACTAACGAGATGGGCAAGCCAGATAAAGAACACTTGAAGATTGATTCTGTCGTTGCAACAGATAAAGACAAAGACGAATTTTTATCAATCCTAAAAACTGGTATCGTCACTAGTGAACAGACTAGCCGCTACGCTAATAACTTTAGATTTTTCCTTGAGAAAGTAGATGATTTTATTAACCATTTCCCAACTTTTGCAGAGAAGCTTCCTGCTCGCATTTTGAACAACTGCATCCTTATGCCGATAGAAGCCGAATCTCAAGATACTGCACTTCGTATCTTCTCTACCTTGAATGATAGAGGGCTTCCTCTCTCTGATTCCGACATCTTTAAAGCACAATTCTATCAGTACTATAAACAGCAAAGTGAAGACGCTAGAAATGAGTTTATTAAAGATTGGAAGAAGCTCGAAGAAACTTGCGAGAAGATCTTCCACCCAAGTACTGGTACGCCTATGGACGACCTGTTTACGAGGTATATGTACTTCATTCGTGCTAAGCGTGATAATAACAAATCTACAACAACCGAATCTCTCAGGAAGTTTTACGAGCGTGATAAATACTCTATCCTGAAGCAAGACGGTACTTTTGACGACCTTAAAGACCTCGCTCAATTCTGGGAAGATATCGCCGACCAGAACTCCGAACGCTTTAGCGAAAACACTTTAAGAAAACTATTCACCCTAAACTATGCACCGAATAGTATGTGGAGCTACTTCATATCTGTTTACTATATGGCAAATCGTGCCGAAGACGGTAGTCTGGATGTCAAAGAGTTTGAAACATTTCTAGACCGCACGATTGCATTTGTCTGGGGATATGCAGTTGTTCATCCAGGCGTAAACGCACTTAGGACTCCGCTCTTTGCTGAAATGTTGAATATCGTCAATCTAAATGAGGTTACATTCTCAGAGTTCAAGTTTGATAAAGAGCAGACACGCAGTGCTATCGTCATCTATGACTTCAAGAATGGCAGACCAATCACGAAATCCATGCTAGCACTCCGTATGATGTTAGATGATAAGCAAGCTCTGCCAAAGCTTTCTCAGCAGTTTGATATTGAGCATATCTACCCTAGGAAGCGACAAGAAAACGAAAAAGGCTTATCTGATAATAAACAAATCGAGTCGCTTGGCAACAAAGCTCTCCTAGAAAAGCGAATCAATATTCGTGCTTCCGATTATAGATTTGAAGATAAAATTAAGTACTACAACGGCTTCACAAACGACAAAGGTCAACGTAAAGACGGAACGATTAACCTTGAGTTGAAAAACATTAGTGGCAACTACAAGGAATTTGGCGAAAAAGAGATTGTCGAACGAAACGGCAAGATTATCGACGAGTTTATGGCTTTGCTAAAGAAAAACAACTTAATTGCTTAACGTTATGGATAAGCAAATCGTATTCTATTCTTGGCAAAGCGATGATAAAAAGACGAAGAATTTTGTCGAGAAACATCTTAAAAATGTTATTAAGTCCCTTAAAGATAACCCAAAAATTGAATCAAGGCCAATTCTTGACGACAGCACCAAGGGTAAGTTGGGTGCCGTCGATATTCCAGCAACTATTTCTGAAAAAATCGACAATTGTGATGTATTTATCGCCGATATGACTTTTATAGGAGAGTACACTAATAGAAAGCTAGTCAATCAGAATGTTATGTATGAATTGGGCTACACGATTGGGAAACACGGTGATGGTAGAGTTATTATGCTTTTTAATGCCGATTCTGGCGAAATAAAAGACCTGCCCTTTGACATCTCTCATAGGAGAGTCCTACCATTTTCTATAGAGAAAGACCCGAAAGGCGAAACCCTTGAATCGACTTTAGCCAATATTCTACCTGCTTATCTTGAAAATTCTCAACTTATTAAGAAATTGCCGAAAGAAAAAGAAATCGACTTAGATAACGAAGAGATACAGATTTTAAAATTATATGCGACTATCGAAGACGACAAAAGAATTATGACATCCAAGACAATGGGCGGTTATATGATAAATATTCCAGATAGGCACAATGATAAAATGTTGAACGATTTAGTAAGCAAACAAGGAGAACAAAAATTTGTCGCTAACCTCGATGATTTAGCGGAAAAAGGTATCCTGAAACTTTTCTTCGGCTCGAAAGGAACACCGAACTACGAGTTGGCTAAAACTGGGTTCGATATTATCGAAAATCTAGATAGTATCGAGAAATAGCCACACTCGCCCACCTAGGATTTTTATGCTAATCATGGTATAATTTTAAGTAGGAAATCTGCGAAATGGAAGAATCTAAAGCGACCAATCTATCCCAAATCAAACGGAGAAAAATGCTTGAAACATTGAAGAAAATCAAGCAGAATATTTCCGATGAAGAAACGCTTAATAACCTATCGCTAATCGAGAATGAATTAAACGAAAAGAAGTACGGGCTTATTTGGGAAGAACATGAGGAGCGTGTTGACAAAGAGCTAAAAACGCAAATACCTGTCTTTGAAAATGTCGCTGATAAAGAAATAACTTCCGATGAGAAATTAAAGTATAACTTTTTGCTTGATGGGGATAATTTACATAGTCTTTACCTACTAGAGAAAACACACAAGAATAGTATCGATGTCATTTATATAGATCCGCCATACAATACTGGGCATAGAGATTTTATCTACTCTGATTCTACAGTGGAGCGAACTGATGAATTTGTTCACTCAAAATGGCTATCGTTCATGTCGAACAGATTATCTATTGCTAAACAGCTTCTGTCACCAAAAGGAGTAATTTTTATATCTATCGACGATAATGAAGGCTACCAATTAAAACTTCTTTGCGATGAGATTTTTGGCGAAGAAAACTTTATTTCCGATATAGTGTGGAATTCTAGAAAGTCAGTATCAAACGACGCAGTAGTTTCACTCAATCATAACTATACTCTCCTGTACGCAAAAAACATCAACGATTTCAACACAAGAAAAGGTGATTTTAAGTTCAAAATGAGTTCCGATGGGTTTGCCAACCCAGACAATGACCCGAGAGGGCCATGGAAAGCTGACCCATTTGATGCTCCGGCAATTAGACAAAATCTATCCTATGAAATTATTAACCCCAATACAGGTGCCTCTTTCCTACCACCAAAGGGTCGGCATTGGAGAACTGAAAAAGGTAAATACGAGCAATTATTAGCAGATAACAGGATTTTATTTGGAAAGACTGGCAATGGAAAGCCCCAATTAAAGCGATTTCTGAATGAGGTAGCAACAAAAGGAGCCACACCTAAATCGATTTGGGACGATTGCGGAACTGCTACTGATGGCACAAAAGAAATCCTAGATATTTTTGGCTCAAAGGTATTTGACACACCGAAACCAACAGCCTTTATTAAGAAGATTTTAGAGCTAGCTTCATATCGCTCGTCCATTGTTCTAGATTTCTTTGCTGGCTCCGGTACAACCGCCCAAGCCGTTATGGAACTCAATAAAGAGGATAATGGCAATCGCCAGTTTATACTATGCACGAATAATGAGAACAACATTTGTGAAGATATAACCTATCAGCGTATCAGAACAGTTATTACTGGTAGTCGACAAGACGGCTCCAAATATTCCGATGGTTTAAAAGCGAACCTAAAATACTACAGAACTTCCTACGTTCCCCGAGTTGATACCGAAGAAGAAAATCTACATAACAATCTACTTACCAACATCAAGAATCTTATTCAACTGGAAAATGGAATAAATATAGACGATAAATCTATTAAAGTCTTCTTGGATGAAGAAGAATTTGATAAGATGACTGCCGATAAAGATGCCCTAGATGAGTGCGATAAAGTTTATATTTCGTCGGATATTCTCATGACTAGCGAGCAAGAAAAGATTTTGGAAAATAACAACATCGATGTCTTTGCTATTCCCGAGTATTACTTCAAGGACGAAATTGTGGAGGTGACGGAATAATGCAGTTCGTCAAACCTAAAGATTTTCAAATTAAAACAGTCAACAAGCTACTGGACGCTACTTCGGTTGGCGAGAAAAAAGAAGTATTGCTCCAAGCCCCAACTGGCTCGGGCAAAACCGTCATTTTGCTCTCGTATATAGAGAAGTTTTTGGAAGAAGACTCCAAAACCTTGTTCGTTTGGCTCACTCCGGGAAAAGGCGAACTCGAAGAACAGAGTATGGGGAAGATGAAAAAGTTTTTGCCGACTCATACCGTTCAGACTATACAGGACGTGCTTTTGCAGGGATTTGAAGAGAAGTCTACCTCGTTTATTAACTGGGAAACCATTACGAAGAAAGGCAATACTGCCTTAAAAGACGCCGAGAGAAAGAATCTCTACGAGAGAATTCGTGAAGCACAGAATAAAGGGCTTCATTTTATCGTAATTGTTGATGAAGAACACCTAAACAAAACCGTAAAAGCCGAAGCCATCATTGACTATATGAACCCCGACTACATCGTGAGAGCTAGTGCTACTACTAAGAGGAACGACGAAGCGGAAAATATAGTCGTAGACGAGCTGGACGTAATCAACTCTGGCTTAATCACACGTGCTCTTTATATCAACGAAAACGTCTCCAATGCCGAAGTCTTGGTGAATGAGCATGAATATTTATTGGACTTAGCCATTGCTAAACGAAAGCAGATAAAAGACGAATACATCAAGAACGATGTTCAGGTTAATCCGATGATAATTATTCAGGTGCCGAGCAAATCTGATTCTCTGATTTCACAAATCGAGAAAATTCTTGAAAAAAGAAACTTCATGTATAAGAGAGGCAACCTTGCTATTTGGCTATCGGAGCGTAAAGAGAATGTTGAGAATATAACCGACAACGAAGCCGAACCAGCTATCTTAATCATGAAGCAGGCTATTTCTACGGGTTGGGATTGTCCAAGAGCAAAGATACTCGTAAAACTCCGTGATAATATGAGCGAGGATTTCGAAACGCAGACTATTGGACGAATCCGTCGTATGCCTCAAGGGCATCACTATGAGAATACGATTCTAGATAATTGCTACCTCTATACTTTCGATGAAAAATACGAACAAACCGTTAAGCAAGAACTCGGGCAAAATGCCTCCGAGGTAAAAGTAGTCTTTCTTAAAAACGAGTTTAAAGATTTTAGTCTAACGAAAATTACAATCGCTAGCGATTTTGATGGCTTCGATGAACGACAAACTTTCAATATTCTCTACAATTACCTCAAGGCTAAATACGGACTCGGAACGAAAAAGAAAGACAATAAGACTATTTTAGAATCGAATGGGTACACCTTTGATGAAAATATCGAAAACTTTATCGTTCAAGGAAAATTCGTCAAATTAGATGAGATAAACGAAGCCGAAAGAATTAAGATACAAGCAAGAGTTAACACGCATAAAAACGGTTTCGAACTGCGTCATGCCATTGATGAGATTTCAAAACGTATCGGACTTAGATACGACCGCACGAGATTAATTTTGGAGAGAATGTTCGAATCTGCGAAAGGCTACTCCAAACGTTTTATCGACCTGAAGATTCGTGAGTTTTATGCTTTCGTGATTAATAACGTCGATCTATTGAAGCACGATTTCATGGAAGCTGTTTCAAAGGAAGCACGCCAAGAGAAGCTTAAACTTGAAGAAGTGAAAGAATCTGAATGGCATATTCCGCAAGAAGATTACATCAAATACGACTCTAGAATGAAAGACGCAAAGGTACTAGAGAAGGCTGTTTACCTGAATTATCCGAACAGTACGATAAAATCTCGTAGCGAAAGAATGTTTGAAAATTTCTGCGAGAATAGCGACAAAATTAAGTGGTTCTACAAAAACGGCGAATCTTCAAATGACTATTTCTCCATAGTCTATCTAGACGCCCTAAACCATAAATGGCATTTTTATCCTGATTTTATCGTCTGCGATAGCGATAATCGTATTTGGGTCATTGAAACTAAGGGTGGTGAAAGTTCTAGCGGCGAATCGAAAAATATCGATATTAAAGCCGAGATAAAGTTCGAAGCTCTAAAGGAATATGCAAAAAATCACGACGGTATCAACTGGGCTTTCGTCAGAGATTACGATAAAAACAACCAACTCTACTTCAGCAATACCGATTATACAGAAGATATGGAAACAGATAATTGGAGCTCGATAGAGAACCTGTTTTAATAAATCCGCTTAGTTTCGCCATTACCAAAGATTAACTCTTGGCATTTAGGGCAATAACCAGTCTTAATAAACTCGCGCTCACACTTATTCAAAGTAGTGAGCCAGTTTTGTATGTAACCACCCCTAACAAGATAACTCCTAAGGGCAAACAATTCTTCATCCGACAGCGGTAGGTGCGATTCTTTACCGCACATTTCGCACGTATTGATAGCTTCGTTTCCCTCAATAATTACCATACCTAATCCGTTACTTGCAAATAGTACTGCAAGTCCTCTCCTTTCCAGTTATCAAGCACATAATCGTGATATTCGGTCCAAAGGTCAGAATATAGCTTGCTCAGGGTATTGTTTCGCTCGTAATAATACCAACACTTATGATTAAGCACCATCGAGAGCTCGGTACCATATACACGATCATCGCCCCACTCCTGCCTAGCTCTCTCATAAGTATCTTTAACTGCCTCAAGTCCGAATCTATCGGCAATAGTGAAGTCCTGCCAGAAAGTAGTCTGACACTCGTAATCTAAAAGTCGCACCTAAAAACCTCCATAAAATTATCTATCGAGTCGAAGTTCTCCTCTATTGCCGACTTATATTTAGAGTAATTCCTGATTACATCTGCGTAATCCTTAGCACTTAGCTCTGCCTCTATCATCGCAAGCCTAGCGTCCATAATCATATTATATTTGCCACCCCTACGAACTAACTCATAGTGGTAGAAGTTTCGGCAAATATCGGGCTGAAGCAGTTTCATATTGCCTCGCAACTACTAGAGGTCTTAGTCCATAAGTGCTCAACTATTTCGCCATCTGCCCAAAGCCTACGCTCGAACCTAGCGAGGTAATTCATCCTGTCTTCGAGATTCGGATACTGTAAGTCGTCGACAATCTCGAAGTGGCACTCGCCATCTGTTCCGAGATACTTCATAACTGTGATGGATTTCGGCATTTTCATAATTAAATTGAAATTTTGCTCTCATTTACGAGAAAAATAAAGCCCTTTTTGACGATTTTGACGAAAAATGTCTGTGGCGTATTTTGGACGAATTTGAGCCGTTTTATCGTCAGAACGCACAACTTGTCGGCTTGGGAGTTAGAACGCCTGCAATCGTCATTGCAGAGCCTCTGGCGGAGATGATTTTCTCTGGAAATATGGTATAATATAAAAATATGATAGAAAATCTGGAAGATACGCTAAGTCGAGGAGAAAAAATGAATCGCTTCCTAGATTTTTTGTACTATTATTGGTACCAAGAAGTTGCCGACGATATAACTTTCACATCGTTAGATGACAATCTTTTCAGAGATATTCCATCAATGCAACAAGTAGATCTTCTCCATATTTTGGAAAATAAGTATGACTGCTTGACGTTTGAGCAAGGCTTTCTTTGGGATAGTATAGCAGATATACCAGATGAAGTCATACATTCGTATACATCTGGACACGCGAATGAGTCTTTCCTAATAAAAACTAAAGCTGAATTATCCAATCAGAGATGGTTCGAGGTTACGTTTAAAGATAATTTCCCAGAGATATATCGTAAAATAGCGAGCAATACCGATACATTTTTTAAGCTTCATATGAGTAACGTAAAACATCCGGTCCTATATATAAATGAAATCCCTATAAAAAAATTCAAAAGTCAAGAATTGTATCCATATAAACTAATGGATATTGCACTGAACTCGCCAAACGGCTCAATCGTTTCAGTTGACAAGATGCCAAAAGTAGCTAGAGGTGAAAGAGGTTTCTCTCAAGATTTATTCGATATATTTAAATGGCCAGTTATAAGGTCTGTTTTTATGCGCGAGATAACCAAAACAAGCTTCAGAATTTATCATGGAGTAACAGAAAAAGACCTAGATAATATTCCATATTTTCAAAATAGACCCCGAGACGGGAAAACAAATACGGAACACTTTATGAAAATGATTGAAGAATGCCGATATTCCCTCTGAAAAGTCAAGGAATCTAGTCGGCACTATGGATACGATATAGCTACGGAATAAACCGTAGCATTTTTTTATGAAATAAACTGGTCCTAGGAGGGGGCGAAATAAGACTACCGCCGTCTCGGAAGTTTAACAATTCGAAACGAGGCACCCCCTCTCAACTCTAGCCGTCGCACAGTTCAGGTCGAAGAAAAGTATTACCTCCACTTACATTCACCCTCTGTGCGACAACCATAAACTAACACGAAAACAAACCATTATTAACTTTAATCAGGAGAACAGATGTTAACCGACAAAGAGCTTAGCGAGCTAGAATCGCGATTGCAGAGTCTTGGAATTAACTTGCCAGAGGGATTTGAACTGGAACAGAGCGGCATAGCGATTTTGCGATTCTGCCTAGCCAAGACTTTGCGGAAACATCAATTATCAATAATTAAATAAGGAGTTTTATGAAAAAAGAACCAAAAGACAATGGCACGGATAACAGCGGAAATTTAGAACCACTAACAACGTCGGAAGCCATCCTTGACGAGATGACTAAAAAATTTATCATCAAAGGAAAACCCCTTAGAGTCAGGAGCCGCCATAATGAGAAATACGATTGGATTAAAACGCCAAGCACATTTAAGACTAAGCTAGAAATGATTAGGTTTGTAACGGATTTTGTCGCATACGAAATGCCAGAAATCCAAAAACAATTCACATTTAAGACAATTGATAATGTATGGAACGGTATCTTGGACATGCTCGACACTAATAACGGACGTACGACTAATGGCTTCAAAGGACGAGTCGTAAAAGACCCGCGAAACTTTATTAATTTCGAGAGAAAGAAAGAATCTTTATCAATCGAAGAAGCAACCAGTGAACTTCTGGAAAAATACGATGTAGATTTGGCAGGTGATGGTTCGTTTTTAGTTATTACTAATCGCAAAAACAATGAGGCAGAAGACCCAACTGGCGGTTTAGGTCCAATTTATCGTGTCACACAAATTATTGAACATGAACTCGTATATGGTCAACCAGAATGCGAGCTAATTATCGGAGTCGTCCACAACCTCTTTGAGATTGCGAAGAAGAAAGAAATGAAGCCATACGTACACCCAGACTACATTGAAAACATGAATAATGACTCAGAGAGTAACAATCATGGAAAAGAGCAATAATGATGATAAGAAATTAGAGCAAAACTCTGGCCAAAAGCTTATCGAAAAGCTTACTCAGGAATTGAGTGAACAGCATACATTGTTTCATGATACCCAGAAGCAACCATATATTGCCATCAACCATTCTGGAGCAAAAGTACTGAATTTAAGCGGAAGTGATTTTAAGTACTGGCTATTGGCTGAAAAGATGGAGGCTGGCGAATATATCAGTTCACACACAGTCGACGAAGTTACGAAGCGTTTACAAGCAGCTGCAATTCATACGTCGAAAGATTTAAGACCTCTATCCGTAAGAATTCATCGTATCGACAATGGATATGGCTTACCAGAAGAGTTATGGTATGATCTCGGAGGAGAAGACGGCTTAGCCGTTCATATTACTAAGAACGGCTATACTATCGAAGAACCACCCATTGTTTTTCGAAGATATGACCATCAGCATGAACAAGTTAAGCCTAGTGCGAAAGATGGCGGGAAGCTAGACGACTTGTTTGAACTAATCAACTTGACTGAACGAGCCGATAAAATTGCGATGACCGTTTTTCTCGTTTCCTGTTATGTGGACAGATTCCCAAAACCAGTCCTGCTTATTAGAGGAACAAACGGTAGTGGAAAATCAACTCCGATGCGGATTCTACATAACTTAATCGACCCAAGCGAACTCGAAGCTGGCACTCCACTCGTCAGAGATACTGGCGAGCTAGCCAGATTAGCGAATAAAAGCCCTTTGATTCATTGGGATAACATCGATGGCAAAGAAATAACACCAGAAGTCAGCAACGCAATCTGCCGCATTACGTCAGGGCAAGCTTTTGCGAGGAGAGCGTTATATACGGACGATAGTGACCTAATATTTAAGGGACAACGTGTCGTTATGATAAATGGAATTGGAAAACTAGCAGTACGCGAAGACATTCTTGATCGCTGCCTAATTTTCAATATGAAGCGAATCCCAGAGAATAAACGAAAAACTGAAGCGGAGATTTTTGCAAAGCTAGAGGAGATAAAGCCGTATTTGTTACACGAAATCTTTACGACTTTATCTAGAGTCCTCTCCATTTATCCTACCGTAAATCTTGCCGAAAGTCATCGTCTTGCCGACTTCGAAAAACTCGGATTCGCCATCTGTGAGGCTATCGACGGCTATTCTGGCAAAGAATGGTTACAAGTTAGCGATAACGTGTTCAAGCGACAGGTAGAGAATGCACTTGAAGCTAGTGCGGTTGCTCAAATCGCAAAGTATCTTGTTGATAGGAGCAAGTTTCATATTTGGGAGGGTACAGCGACAGACATGCTTAATTTCAAACTAGATGAAGGTGATAACTATCTGGAAACCCCAGAAGATAAAAACCTTAAGCAGTCTATCAGAGATAATCTAACTTTTCCAAAGAATGCTTCAGCACTCGGTAGTCAACTAAATCGTGCTGAATCCACATTGCACTCCCTCGGAATCATCATGGAACATAGCCGAAACGGTAAAGACGTTTACAAGGATGGGGTTAGATGGATTACTCTTAAAGACCACGGTTGGATAGAATCCAACGAAAAGCCACAGGGCAACGAAATCATCTGTCCTTTTTAATACTTAATTAATCAGCAAAGGAAATATATTATGGAAAATGATAAGACTATTTTAGAGTTAGACGATGAATACGTCCTCTATTATAACGAGAAAAATAGCAACCATGGTGAGTCGTTGGTAATCGATATTCTCGATGACCAAAGTAAACCAGAAAGTTCGGAGGATATTATTAGTAAATGGCTTACGGACAATGGTGGCGCTTTTAGTGAAAGCGAGAAAAAGGTATACACTGAAAAATATTCTAACATGGACTATACGCCATTTTACTTCAAGATTACTTCTCAAACGAAGATTATCGACCTTGATGGAAAAAGTGTATCCAAAGATGAACTAGTTAAGCATACTAATATCGGACTTGTCGCTAGAGCAGTACCATACGAATATAACGGACGCTCTGGGGTTACACGATTACTAGAAACGGTAGTTGTTTACGAGCCAAAGCATCGCACGCAAACCAATCTCGAACATATTACGAAAAAGCGAGAGGCTCGTCTTGCTCAAAAAGCCAATGATGACGAAGCCGCTACCGAGAAGCCTGCCGATAATGTCGAAGAGAAACCATCTAATAATACGACGAATTCAGCTACTGACACCGAAGTCGATTTAAGCAGGATTCCATTTTGACGAGTCCAAACGGCAAAACGTCATAAACGGTATTTAGCTAAAACTTCTACTAGCAATAAGCCCCCTTATAAACCATAAAGGGGGTTTATTTTTTAGCCATTTAACAAAATAATAAACGTTAGGAGAATAACATGGCAAGAAAAGCCAATCCGGAAAAACTTAAGTTTGTCATCTATGCTCGCAAGTCCTCGGAAGGCTCCGAGCGACAGGTGGCTTCAATCCCAGACCAGAAAGAATTTGCTAAGAAAATAGCAAAAGAAAACCATTATAAGGTAGTAGCTAGATTTGAGGAGTCTGCTTCAGCTAGCAAGGTCCATAATCGTCCACAGTTCGATAAGATGATTAAATTAATTGAAGATGGCGAAGCAAACGCCATTATTTGTTGGCACACTAACCGTTTAGCAAGAAACCCATTAGAGAGCGGATTAGTCCAACAATTGTTGTTTGACGGCAAAATCCAGTTAATCCATACCTCAGACAGCAAATATACACCAAAAGACTCCGGCATTATGTTTGGCGTTGAGGCTAGTATGAACGCAGAATACTCTAGAAACCTATCTCGCGTCGTTAGTCGAGGCATTAGGTCGAAAAACAAGAATGGTGGCTGCACAGGAGTTGCTCCACAAGGCTACTTAAATGCTGAAGATCCTTTAACGCACCAAAGAATTGTAGTAAAAGACCCTGATCGTTGGCATATAGTTAAGAAACTATTTGAACTATATTTAACTGGCAATTATTCAGTACCAGAAATTACTAGTATTGCCAACAATGAGTATGGCTATAGAACTATTAAACGCTTAAAAACTGGTGGAAACCCCTTAATGCCGTCTACTGTTAACCGTATGCTTGAGAACCCTTTTTATATGGGCAAGATTAGAGATTTTGACGATCCGAATATCTTACACGATGGTAGTTGGGAACCAATTATTACAGAGGAGCAGTATTACCGTATCCAGAGAATGAAGAGTGAATTTGCGATCGTACATAACCTTAGACCTAAAGTTAAAGTAGATTCTGCCAACTTTGAATTAAAAGGTTTAATGAGATGCGCTAGTTGCGGTTGCTCAATTGTAGCAGAAGCTCATAATAAGAAGTTAGCAAATGGAGGCGTTAATAGACATATTTACTATAAATGCACCCAAAAGAGTCCATATAGGAAGTGTCAAATGCATGGAAGCATTAAAGAGGAAGAAGCATTTAGGCAGATTTACGAGCTATTAGATAAATACACTATCCACCCAGTACTATACGAATGGTCAAAGAAGATTATCGAACGAATCCATAAGGAAGAAATCGAAAGTCGCTACGACGTTGCTAATATGCAACATACTACCCTAACTGAATACGAAGGTCGTAAGGAACGACTAGTAGATATGTATGTTAAAGGTATGATTAAGGAAGACGTATTTGAAGCGAAGAATAAAGAACTAGACGACTTAATTGAGAAAACTAAGCAAGCGAATAAGGCGGCACAGGACTTAGACCGCAACTGGTACGAAGTAGTGGGCAGAACACTAGAAAACTTGAAAGACCCGAAAGCTAAAATGGACGCAGCTATGGATGTTGGTGAAAAGAGAGCAATCTTACAGTCAATCGGAACGAACGTCATGCTAGTTGAACGAAAAATCGGGAAGACGGCTGACGGTAGGGACTTAACAGCCAAATTTATAGAGGTCAAACCGTATCCATGGCTCGATTTTTTGGAAAAATCGTCAAAAAAATTAGCCCCAATTTTAAGTAAGGGACTTACCAATGCCTTACAGGGGGAAATTGGGGCTAAAAACGATTTATACAGCTTCTGGCTGGACCGGCAGGATTCGAACCTGCGAATGACGGGACCAAAACCCGTTGCCTTACCACTTGGCGACGGTCCAATATCTATATTTTACCACATATCTTAGAAAATGATATAATTAATAGAGGATAAATTATGTCAATCAAGATTATAGCAGGTGGAAAGAAAAATGTGAGCTGGGCAAAGGAAGCGTGTACCGAGTATGAGAAGCGCCTGCGCAAGCCTTATGATATCTCTTGGGAATTTTATGATGAGGACAAACTAGCGCATAAGCTAGCTGACTGGCCGTTTGATAAATCTCGTGAGTACGTGATTTGCTGCGATGAAAGAGGAGTAAATATATCATCACCTGAATTTTCTAATACCCTGTCGCGTGCGTTCGTGGATGGTAAAGATGTGGTGATTCTAATAGGTGGAGCCTATGGATTCTCTGAAGAAGTGAGAGAGAAAGCTGATTTTGTCTGGAGTTTTTCCCTGTTAGTGTTCCCTCATATGATTGCCAGGGTGATGGTAGTGGAACAGATTTATCGTGCTTCGCAGATTACTGAAGGGCGTCCTTATCATCATGAGTAGTATTCGTATGGTGATATAATTAAGGTAATAATCTGGCGATTTGCTGATTTTAACCATATAATTATGCGTGGTGGGTTATTTTCGCCTTTTCGTACGCAGGAAGTCCTTGATTTCGTCGGGGACGCGATAGGAGTCGCAGATTTTCGAAATAGTCTTGTTGTAAGTCCATTTAGGAAGTGGGGACGACAACATATAGCCGAGAGTCTCGTCTGGGAACTTAATAAAACATTCGGCGAGGAGCCAAGAGATAGCCATCTTAACGTAGTATTCTTCTCTGGCAGCGAGACGCGTCACACGATCGTAGATGAGGGCTAAATAATCTGGTGTAACATATGAGAAGAGTAGTACCAATCCGACGCGAGTAGGAAATTCCTGGCCGGTGACGAGGAGCGGGTCGATTTTGCTATCCAGAAAATCGGCCAGATGGCGACGGATATGTGGACGCAAGCTCGAACAGAAGAGATCACACGTGCACCAATCGGTAATGTAGGCAATCTGAGAATTGAATAGGTCAAGCATTCTTTCATAATCAAGCCGGCCAATCATGAAGCCACGCGCGATGACTTCCTCTAGGGAAATCGGGACACCAGAGATTAGAGCCTCGAGCGATTCTGGTGGGAGAGCCTTGACGATCTCACGAATTTTCGGAACACGGACGCCGATAATAGGACGATCGGTGGGGATACCTTTCTTAATAAAATCGCGATACCCGTCATCGGCAAATGAGGCAAGGTGATTACAAAAATCTGCATAAGTGGCAGAGCGACTGCTGTGGTAATAATTCGATGATGGCTGCCCGGTGGACCGAGATTCTGGGGGTACACTTGTCATATCTATATAATAGCACATGAGTATGGTATAATTAAGGGGTGATAATACTG
This sequence comes from Candidatus Nanosyncoccus sp., assembly GCA_045541635.1. GTDB lineage: Bacteria > Patescibacteriota > Saccharimonadia > Saccharimonadales > Saccharimonadaceae > Nanosyncoccus. The sequence continues at coordinate 6,009 of JAZQJM010000034.1, read as the reverse complement.
GGAATTGAGACTAGTTGTGACGAGACTGCAGCGGCCGTAGTGAGAGACGGGCGTGAGATTTTGTCGAACGTGGTGGTGTCACAAATTGATATTTTCGCTAAGTACGGTGGAGTGATTCCTGAGGTAGCTGCGCGTAATCACCTAGAGGTGATGATGCCAGTGGTTGATAAGGCACTCGAGGATGCTGGGGTGAGCTGGGAAGAAATTGATGCGATAGCTGTAACCCATGCGCCTGGGCTGCTAGGATCGCTTCTGATTGGCACTCTCACGGCAAGGACGCTAGCGATTTTGCATAAGAAGCCACTATATGCCGTACATCATCTGAAGTCGCATGTCTATGCAAATTGGCTGAGCAGCGAGCCTTCTAGGGAGGACGGCGAGCTGACAGGAGTAGATACACCGAGTTTCCCGATACTAGCGCTGGTGGTATCTGGTGGGCATACACAGATTTTATATATGCCAGCGCATAATCAGTTCGAGATTGTGGGAACTACACATGATGATGCCGTGGGGGAATGTTTTGACAAGGTAGCGAAGATTCTCGGGTTGCCATACCCTGGTGGGCCGAGCATCGCAAAAGCTGCTGCGCAGGGTGATGCTACTAAATACCCTTTGCCACATCCAAGAGTAGAGGGGCTAGATTTCTCATTCTCGGGACTAAAAACTGCCGTGCTACGCGCTGTACAGAAAGAACTAGGGCTGCCTATTTCACACCCTAGCCATGACCTCAAGAATCACCTATCCCGGCAACAGGTGGCTGATTTTGCTGCGTCTTTCCAGAAGACTGCCGTGGAAATTCTAGCAGAAAAGCTCAGCGCTGCGCTAGAGCAGTACCCAGAGACGCAAGCCGTAGTGCTAGCTGGTGGAGTATCTGCGAATACAGCACTGAGAGAAGCACTGCCAGAGGCTTACTTCCCTGAAGTGAAATTCTCAGGTGATAACGGCGCAATGGTGGCAGCAGCCTGCTACTATGAGATAATCTCTGGGGTGGAGCCAGTAGATCCGTATAAGCTAAACATCTATCCACGGATATCTATTGAGGGCTAGGGCACTGATAAAATTGCGATTACTGTTCTTGCTCCAGGTGACATCTATAAGCAAATGCGCCAATATACTACGATAGTGGCTCATGCCTCTTACAATGTCTCAGCGTTAGATTATGGGCGACGTTCGCGAGTGGGCACGAAGATACACACATAGCACACATAGATGCCTGGCAGGTATGATTAGCTATGGGCGCTTAGCGCTAGGATGTTGAGAGGCGAGCTTACGATCGAATGTCCAAAGGGGCTCAGCGTGATGCTCCTCTGCATCAAAAGCCGAATAGCAATCCACGAAAGACAAAGCTGGATGCTCAGCGAAGTACGGAAGTATCGTGCCTGTAATTAGGGGGTTAACTAAGATATTCTTCTTACCAAAGAGCGAATTTAATATATCAATAATGGTGGAGCGCTTGAGATGATCAATCTGTAGGTTGAAAATAACCTCCGCAATGACGAGATCAGAAATATGAAAAACCTGAGAGTCGTCGTCTAGCAGCTTAATCGCTTGCTCACGCTGGCCGGGGACATCTCTCCAAATGTAGCGAAGAATGATATTAGTATCTAGAGATGATTTCATTTAGTCCTCCGAAACTCCTCTTCAAAATACCCCTTCGCCTCGTCCGTAGTGGACCACTTCTCCTGCACTGAAGATGACGTAAGGCCAGCGAAATGTCGCATATGGTACTCCCTGGCATCAGCTGGGATGAGAGAATCAATCTCCTCAGCAATCTCGGCAGCAGTCTTCTCACGCTCAATGCTAACTCTACCCTTAGAAACATTAAAAGTTATGCGCTGGCCAGGCACGATGCCTAGAACCTCCCGAACGGCCTTCGGGATAGTAATCTGGCTATTGCTAGTAAGTGTTGCCTGGTAGCCCATATTCATCTCTCCATTATATACATTATTTACTACATTGTTACATTAGATTCTATCATACTGGATTAGTTTTGTAAAGATAGATTAGTTATGAATTACTACATTATTTTGCCAGATAGGTAGCTAGCACCTTATATTAGGAGATGCTTATTATAATCTTAGTAGAGACTCAGCGGGACTAGCTCTATTGATCAAAGATGTGCGTAGCGATGCGCTGCATGACGAGTTTTAGGATCTCAAAGATAACGACTCCAGCAGCAATAATGAGAACTGTAATGATGAGATTGTTCTGGCCGAGGAGAACAAATTCAAAAAAGTTACGCGCGAAAGGTATCGCAAATACTAGGATTAGTATCCCGATAATTACCAGAAGCAGAGCGCGACGGAAATGATTGAGAGGCTTAGATATCCAATAGATAAGAATTAGATCAATCACAAAAACGATAAATAGTGATGTAGTAGTGAGCTCATGACGAGTAAAGCCATTAAAATGCGCTATAATGGAGAGCGCTAGCATACAGAGCGAGACGGTAAGCCCAATTGGGAAAGAGTAGACGAGAATGTTGCGCGCGAAGCGATTCTTAATACGGTCGGTATTATGTTCTAGAGCTAGAACGAAGGCTGGGAAACCGATACAAGCAAAGTTAAGGAGCGACATCTCGATAGGGCTGAATGGATAACTAGTAGGCAAAAATACGAAGAGGACGGCAAGAATAGAAGCATAAACGGTCTTCGCAAGAAATAGCGAAGTGGAGCGCTCGAGATTATTAATTGACTGGCGACCTTCGTCAATAATACTAGGTACGGCCGAGAAATCAGAATTCAGAAGCACTAACTTAGACGCACGACGTGCTGCATCGGAACCTTCGCCAATGGCGAGGCTAACGTCGGCTTCCTTCATGGCGAGAATGTCATTAACGCCATCTCCAGTCATAGCGACAGTGTAGCCCTGCTTCTTAAGAGCTTTAATAAGCTGCTTCTTCTCGGAAGGACGCACTCTGGTAAAAATCGAGTAATCCTTCACTAGGGTATTATAGTTCTTAGACTTCAAGGTGGAGAGGTCGACTCCTTCCCTATGGATGATGCCGACTTTCTCAGCGATTGAGGTAACGGTGGAAAGATCATCACCAGAAATAATCTTCACGGCGACGTTATTCTTATAGAAATAGTTAATAATCTCCTTAGCATCGTGACGAATCTCATCTTCGAGACGAACGTAGCCGAGGAGCTCTGGGGTAGATTCGTGACCGCTACTACGCACGCGAACTACTGCGACCACTCGATAATCGCCGGCTGCTGATTTTACGGCAGCAATATCTTCCCTGTTATCCGTGATAAACTCGATTGCGCCCATGAGATAGGTGTATTTCTTCGTGACAACACCAGAAAACTTGCGATCTGAAGAAAATGAAATAACATCTATAATATTATCGTCCTGGAGATCTCGTGGAATTTCGATGGTGGGCTGCGAAGCTGAGTGGGTGGATTTGGTGGCTGATTGGGTGGATTTTGAAAAATGCGATGAGGCTGCAAATTTGGCACTTTTTAGAAACTTTTGCTTCAAGGCGCTTGTGGTTGCATTAATGGATGTCTGATGGCTTAGAATGGCTGTTAGGGTGCCTAGAAAGGATTTTTGCAGCTCGGTATAGTCGTGAACGGACATTTTGCCAGTAGTAAGGGTGCCAGTCTTGTCCAGACAGATACAGTCAACGCGTGCGAGCGTCTCGATAGAATAGAGGTCCTGAACTAATACCTTCTGGCGACTAAGGCGAATGGTGGCGAGAGCGAGGACGCTACTGGTCAAGAGAATGAGCCCTTCTGGAATCATATTAATCAGTGCTGCCACCGTACTGGTAACAGCAGTGGTGGTATCGGACTCGGTACGGAATCTGGCCCAGAGAAGGAGCGCGCCAATAGGAATAAGCGTGTAGCTGATGTATTTCACAATATTATTCATGAGCTTGAAGAGCTTAGAATCGGCTGTCTTAATAGATTTGGCATCCTGCTCTAGGCTATTCACAAAGTTATCAGCACCGACCTTATCTACTCTTGCCTCAGCCGTACCAGACACGATGAAGCTGCCCGAGATGAGCTGGTCGCCCTTGTTCTTCGCGATATTGTCCTGCTCACCAGTGATAAAAGATTCATTCACCTCTATCTCGCCACTAATCACCGTGGAATCATATTGGATCTGGTCGCCCAGAGTAAGGACTAGGACGTCGCCCTTCTCCACTTGGTCTGGCTGGAGCTGAATAGTCTGGCCGTCCCTCATGACGGTAGGGAGTTTCTCGGAGATCAGACGCATCTTCTCGACAATCTTCGTGGCGCGCACCTCATTAATAATACTAATCAGGGTGTTCGCTAGAGCAATCAGGATAAAAAGTACATTCTTATAGCTACCGACGAAAATCACCATCGCAGCAAGCACGATATTAACAAAATTAAACAGAGTGAAAGTGTTCTTCGCGATAATTTTCAAAACAGAGGTATGATTCATGAAATAATTATAATAAACTTTCCCTGGAAAATAAAGTATTCTCTGGACGGGGCCTGCCAGTAAATGGACTTTCTTTAAGAAAGAAAGTCCAACAAAGAAATTAAAGTATGAAAATTGAAATGGATGTGGGTTCCATTTCAACTTTTGATTTTAAATACCATTTCTGGACGGGTATTGTCAGCCCTCAATGGGACTTTCTTTGAAAGAAAGTCCCAACGAAAGAACTACAGTATGAAAAATGAAACGAAAGTGAATTCCGTTTCATTTTTTGTTTATAGTTTTAATTGTTATTTCTGGGTGGATACTGCCAGCCGTTCATATTACATCTTGGGGATTGCTTTAGCCTCACTAAATTACTATTTGACTATTTCTAGGGAAAAACTCGGAGAACTACTTAGCGACACAACGGACTGAGTAGCCGAGGTTCCGAGTATAGTAATTCTGAGGACTCACAGTCGAGGGACCGACGTACAGGGTGTACATATTGTTACTATCGTAGTACGTAGAGGACCAGAAGTAGCCGAAGCTACCCTGACCGCGCGCTGAACTATTGCTGTAGTAGCCGGAGAGGGGCGTAGACAGTGCGTTACGGAAGTTAGTAGCGTTACTAGAATATTTCGTGTAAAGAGTTTGGTATTCACCACTAGCTCCTCCAGCAGGCATTCGCCAGCCACTAGGACAAATGTCGTAGCTAGCATTACCAGTACCGCTGCCACTCACATAACAATATGTACCAGCAGAAGCAGCGCAGTAATTGTAATATACACCTATTTTCTTACTGCCAGAACCGTAACCTGTCGTAGTTTTATTAGCTGAAGCTGTATTAATCTGAGCATCTGTATATGAATTGAATCCAGAAGAAGTAGACGATGTAGGTAATGTGAATGATACGCTTGGAGACATATTCGTGTTGGATGTAGAGAGTGTTTCTTTAAGTGTTGCACTGCCTAGTCTTAAGTTATCAAGCAGCCAGCATTTGCCATCGGCTAGTTTCCCTACCATATAGTATTGATTATCACGAGCGTCCTTAAGACTAGCCGTTTGACCTATCGTAGTGCCACTGCATTGCGCCGAAGTGAGAGCTTGGAGCGAAGAAGCATCTACAAGTAAATTGACAGCACTTTCTTTACTAGCAAGAGTAAGTACCCCATCACCTTCACCTATGGTGTAATAAGTATTTTCTGTGCTCGTAGAACCTAGGGCTGAGCCTGCTGCTAAATCTGTCTTAGCCCAAGAGCTGAATTCGTAGTTAGCATTAAAGACTGGATAGAGATAATAGCTAGTGCCATAGATTAAGTTCGTAAAGGTAATGTTGTTGCCTGATTTGGTGCCATTAATTGTAGTACCAGTAGTACTACCTTGTCTTAATGTCATAAAAGATAAGTTGGAATCTCCTGCGATTACTAGATTATAAGTATTAAGAGTCCATACAGCGTAGAAATTCATAGTTAGTTCGTCTGTCTGGGTGATTTGATAGTTACTACCTGGGAAGTAAGTAGTAGTAGGGCATACAGTGCCGTCACTAGTGGTTGCTGTGTTGCACCAGCCCAGGAAAGTATAATGGTCTCTAGTTGGCGTACTAGTGCTAATAGT
>JAZQJM010000033.1:0-2819 GCA_045541635.1 Candidatus Nanosyncoccus sp. | reverse complement strand
AGTAAGCAATGGACCTATACTACAGCTAGTGCAGTAACGCTTTACGCTGGTTGGTCTTCTCAAGCTAAGACACTACCTACCATCACTAAGACAGGTTACACTTGTGGTTGGACGACTACAGCTACTAATGCTACGACAATTACTTATGCTTCTGGTGCATCATTTACTCCTACCGCTAATACTACACTTTATGGTGTATGTACGGTTAATAAGTATAAGCTTACTATCACTTTTGCAGGAACTGGTGTATCTAGTGTACAAGTTAGAACTGCTAGTGGTGCTAGTGGTGGCACACTTATGGGTACAGTATCTACTAGTGGCGGGTCTGTCAGTAATCTGGTCTATGGTACTAATTACTATCTCTATCCAACCTTCCAAGATGGAGCTAGTTTGGTTAGCTGGGCTAAGACTGATTCTGCTACTAATGCTTCACTCTCATCTACTACTGCAGCTAATCCATACTACAAGATTGGCGCAGGGAATGGCGCAGTAACGATTACTGGGACAGATTGTCCTGGTGGGAATGTGTGCTACATGACTAATGGTACTAGCGTAGTGGGCACAATGGCAAGAGAATCTATTGACTCTAGCGCCACCAGTATTAATCTTTATCCGTCTAACTTCTCAAGGAGTGGCTACGGTTTTGCAGGGTGGAATACTAAGGCGGATGGCACTGGTACTAACTATGGGCCAATGGAGACTATCACTATTACAGCTGGTCAATATGCGTCTGATGGACTAAGGCTCTACGCTAAGTGGGTACAATCTGCTGGGAACTTGCAAGATTGGACCTGTCCGGCTAGTATGGCAGTAGGCACAGTAACTGCTCTTAAAGATACCCGTGATAACGACGTCTACGCCGTAGCTAAACTTGCCGATGGTAAATGCTGGATGATTGAGAACCTAAGGCTAGACAACACCAATTCAGACAATTCTACTGGAACACTAGCTCAAGGCTACAACTCTAGCTTCATTGGTCTAGCCGAACCAGAAGCTCCATGGGCGAATGATAGTACCGACGCTAACTCGCTCTATACTACCGAAACTGAAGTATCTGGTAAACAAACCATCTCAGGCAGCAACATTGCTCACCGCTTCCCACGCTACAATAATCAGAATACGAGTTCTAGAGCCGACACTACCGCAACTAACGATAATATCTACAGCTACGGAAACTACTATACCTGGCCAGCAGCTATTGCTGACACTACAGAGCATAATTCTGGCAACCAATCAGTAGAAAACACCTCCATTTGTCCTAAAGGTTGGCGTCTACCAAAGGGTGGTAATAAATCCAATGAAGCCAATAACGAATTCTGGTCACTTATCGTTACCGGTCTAAATAATGGCACTAATCCAGCCAACCATGAAAGTTCTACATATCCACATTACAATGGAACTACAGAAGCAGGTCCAGTAACGAATAAGCTTAGAAGTTATCCTAATAACTTCGTCTATTCCGGCGGCGTCTACAGAGGCTCGGTGAACTCTCGTGGCGTCGTCGGCCGCGGTTACTACTGGTCGTCTACGGCGTACTCGTCCGTCATCGCCTACGAACTGTACTTCAGCAGTAGCGAAGTCTACCCAGGTACGTACAGCTACCTCCACAAGTACGGCGGAAAGGCGGTCCGCTGCGTCATGGACGCGGCGGCGCCGGCGGATACGGTGGTGTATGTGGGGAATGGAGCAGATGCAGGTACGATGGCGAATCAGACGATTAGCTCTAGCGCCACCAGTATTGATCTTTATCCATCTAACTTCTCCAGAGCAGGATATGGATTCGCTGGGTGGAATACTAAGGCTGATGGCACTGGTACAAATTACGGACCAATGGATACAGTATCAATCACTGCGGGGCAGTATGCGACTAATGGATTAAAGCTCTATGCGCACTGGATACCATCTGCTGGCAATCTCCAGGATTGGAGTGGATGTTCTAGCCTAGCACAAGGAGCTGTGACGGCCCTCACTGACACTCGCGACAACGATACCTACGCTGTAGCTAAACTTGCCGATGGTAAGTGTTGGATGATTGAGAATATGAGGCTAGATAATACTAATTCAGATAATTCTACTGGAACACTGGCTCAAGGCTACAACTCTAGCTTCATTGGCTTAGCTGGACCAGAAGCGCCATGGGCGAACAACAGTACCGATGCTAACTCGCTTTACACTACCGAAACTGGAGTATCTGGTAAGCAAACCATCTCAGGCAGCAACATCGGCTACCGCTTCCCACGATATAACAACCAGAACACTAGCTCTAGAGCCGATACAACTACAAACGGACAGAATATCTACAGCTATGGCAACTACTACACCTGGCACGCGGCAATTGCTGACACTACAGCCTACTCTAGTGGCGACCATAATACTACTTCCATTTGTCCTAAAGGTTGGAAGATTCCTACTGGAAATACAGCTGGCGAATTCTATACATTAAATACTAACGCTAACGCAGGCGCAACCAATACTAGCGCTGGTCTTAGAAGCTATCCAAATAATTACGTCTATTCCGGCCTCGTCAGCAGCGGCTCGGTGAGCGGTCGTGGTAGCCGCGGCGGCTACTGGTCGTCTACGGCGAACTCGTCCAACAATGCCTACGACCTGTACTTCGGCAGTAGCAGCGTCAATCCAGGTACGAGCAACGGCAACAAGTACTACGGAAGGACCGTGCGCTGCGTCCGGTAGTTTTGCGCTTGTGGTCCCCTGTTTGTGCTATTTAGAGCCCTAGGAATGTTCAAGGATTTGCATAAGCAAACACCTTGAACTGGGCCGCTGCTCTGCGGCGTCCCTACTTTTGTCCTGCCTCAGCAGGG
>JAZQJM010000032.1:0-1520 GCA_045541635.1 Candidatus Nanosyncoccus sp. | reverse complement strand
CGAAAAGATTGACGCACCTATCAGTGTAACAAATATATTTAAGTGTGGTATCGGATTTGAGACTACCGCCACTCTGCCTATTGGCTACTACTTTAATGCCAAAATCAATCTTGGTAACAGCTCATCTAGCTTGTATACTGTAGTGCAGATAGTGCGTACAGAAGCTCGTCCCGACTGCATGTACTATGGATGTGAGTTTATCGGCTTAGCTCCTATCCTTGACTTCGTATTTGAGGATTTCAATCCGGGCTGGGATAACTAGTATACTATGAAAGCTTCCTTAAAGTTAAAGGACGCTGATATGCGTGATATAGTTTTTAGTCGTTATGAAGATACTACTAATAAACTGCGTATTTTCGAGGAGTTCTGTATAGGCAAGACTCGTACCGATGCTATGATGGTTATGGAAGATGAGCTAATAGGTATTGAGTTTAAAAGTGATAAAGATAATCTGGATAGACTTGCCAGACAGATTAAGGATTATAATCGTTTTTGTGATAGAAACTACATAGTTATAGGACAACACTTCCTCGAGAAATCAGATGCACTATATCAGATACTGCCTGACTTCTGGGGCATATATTGTGTCACCCTAGACGAGTGTGGTCATAAGAATCTACAACTAATACGTGAGGCTGACATTAATAAAAAATGTCGCCTAAAAAATCAGTTAAAGATACTGTGGCGCAACGAATTGATACACCTAGTAAAAAGTAATAATCTAGGTGGTGTATCTGCTTATAATAAGAAAGAATTAAGCGAAAAACTATTTAAAAATATAGAAAAAGACAAGCTCAAGCAACTACTATGTGCTGAGCTTCTTGAACGTGATTATAGTATATATGAAGAAAATGGAAATGAGGCGTGAATATGACTTTAATACCTGGACAGATTTTTAAAACAGACTCAGATCATCTGATATACGAATCAGGTGATGATGTATCCACAATCTCTTATATAGCAAAGGGCTCTGTCATCGCCGACGGACCATATGGTAAAACAACCCTGAATGCTGGTGACTTCGTAGCATATAGTGATATCTACGGAGGCTTTTATAGTGCCGACTATACAGCTACTGCTGGTTCTGAACTGATTCCACTGGCAGCTAATTCACCTGATGCTTTAGTTGAGTTCCTTAATAATAATCCGGCCATTCATAGCCAGATGTGCATAGATATGTGTAAGCTTATCGCTGGTCTTCATCATATGTATGAAGCTCTGTATAATGAGATAGCCGACTTATATATGAATATCGACTCTACTCGTGAACTGTATGAGCAATGTTGTTTGGATGCATCTGTACAACCCGAGAATTTCATTATGCCCCATGACGCATCTCCTTATATATTCTCAAAGCAGACCTATGCTAAGAACTACGGCATTATGACTAGCTTAATAGGCTCACCTGAAAAGGCCGCTGCTGTATATAAGGCCAATGGGTCCAAGTTTTTACTTATACAGATTAATCTTATAAAAAATATTTTCACAACATATGATGATATGGCCTTTTACCTTCGTTC
>JAZQJM010000031.1:0-3662 GCA_045541635.1 Candidatus Nanosyncoccus sp. | reverse complement strand
TACAAATATAGCGCTTTTTTACCCAAAAATCAAGAGGTATTTTTACCTTTTAAACATAACATTTTAGCATTCTATGTTATAATTTAATAAATATAAACTAATTTGGAGAAAATATGGCTACTATCGACCAGCAATTCGTAGAATATATCGTAAAAACACTAGTCAATAATCCGGATAAAGTTTCGGTGGAGCGTAAAATTGATGAAAAAGGCGTATTACTTTCACTTACAGTTGACCCAGAGGATGTCGGTCGCGTCATTGGTAAACGTGGCATCACGGCGCAGTCGATTCGTATGCTACTCCGTGCCCTCGGCACTAAGCAAGATGCACGTTATAATCTAAAGATCGTCAATACCGACGAATACATTTCTCATGAAGATAAGCCAGCCGAAGAACCAGAAGATGAAGCAGACACTTCCACAGACGAAGAAGAAGCAGACGACAACGAAGAGGAATCTTCTGAACTCGCCGAGAAAACTCGCGCCGAACTCGCAGATTTAGACGATCTCGATATTTAATTTCTAACTTTAAGTAGATCCAGTAATTATCGCCTCCAGTTAGGCGATAATTTTGTGGAAAACTTTTTATAAAAAGTCCGAAAAACACCTTGCATTTTCATAAGCGTCATGTATAATAAATATTAAGCTAACTAACTGCGAGTCGGCTTATATATACACAATTATGTGAGTGTTGAGAGCTTATATATGTCTAAAAAACCACCACGTTGAGGTGGTTTTTTGGTTAAAAATATTGCATAGTGGTAACAAATATGCTAAAATATATACAATCATTAATTAAAGGAGATTTAAATGCTAGCGATTCGCATGCAACGTAATGGCCGTGCACATCTTCCGATGTACCGGATAGTCGTCCAAGAATCCCAGCGTCACCCACTTTCGGGTCGCGTCGTGGCTGAGGTCGGCAATTACAACCCAATGACTAAGGCTTTGACCCTCGATAAGGAGAAAGTAGAGAAATATCTCTCGAATGGCGCCCAGCCAAGCTCACGCGTCGCCTTTATCTTGAAGAAAAACGGTGTTAAGCTGCCTAAGTGGTACAAGGAGCCTACTCCAAAGACTGCCACAGCTAAACACGCTGACAAGCTACGCAAGAATCAGCCAAAGGAAGAAGCTCCAGCCGAGGAAACTCCAGCTGAAGAAGCTCCAGCCGAGACAGCTGAATAATATAACGACCTCTCCGGAGGTCGTTTTTTTTGTTATCTGGATCAAAATAGGACTATATATAATATATAGTCCTATTACTGTATATCATTAAGAAGTAATACCGTATTCCTTTGATAGGTTCTTCTTGAATTCATCAATTTCTGGGCCGAGAATTTTACGGAATTTCTTTACCCCTTTAATTGCAGCATCAGTTTGAGCATCCTGCTTCGAATGACCATTACCAGTAGTAAATACTTCCTCACCAACATATAGAGCTACTGTAAAATTCTTATCGTGGTCAGGCCCCTCTTCGCGTAGAGTACGATACATCGGCGTAACACCTTCCACTTTCTGTGATAACTCCTGGAGGTAAGATTTTGGATCACGCCAGCTGCCCTCTTCGATGATTTTATCTATTTTGGAAATAATATGTTTATATATAAAATCTTTCGCCACATCATAACCCTGGTCTAGATAGATAGCTCCAATCACAGCCTCGAAGCAATCGGCCAGGATAGACTCATGCGCCCTCTCAGAACCATGTTTCTCTCCACGCGACAGCCTTACTAATGGATCATATCCAAGTTCATGCCCAGCAGCACCAATCGATTCTGTCCTGACTAACGCAGATCTTAGCGAAGTCATAATCCCCTCAGACTCTTCATATCTACGAAATAGAAAATCAGACACCACAAGCTCCAGCACTGCATCACCAAGATATTCCAGCCTTTCATTATGATCGTATTTCGACTGCCTATGTTCATTCACATAGCTACGATGCGTCAATGCCGTCACTAAAAGTGCTGGATCATTAAAAACAAACCCTAGCTTATCCTTCGCGAAATCTTGATATATACTTATATCTACTTCATCCATTTTACCTCACCTTTCTAAAATTCACCTGATCTTATTTTCTTTTTAGCAATCAGCATTAATTTTTCTATGTCATCATATTCTATCGCATTAAGCGCATCAGCGAACGGGAACCACTTTATCCCCCTCATCCATTTCTCACCAGTCGGCATTTCCCTTTCATCGAGAGATTGCACCAGATAAATCTGCGTAGTCATTAGTACTAATTTATCGGCTCTACGATATTTGAAATGAATCTTCCCCAGCCACGCTAATACATCAAAATTCCGGAGGCCAGTCTCTTCTTCTATCTCACGCCTAGCTGTCATTTTTGCCGTTTCGCCCGGCTCGATGTGTCCCTTCGGTATCGTCCAGCGCCCCTTAGAATCTTGAATCAATAGTATTTCAATATCTTTGCGATTATGTGTCAAACGAAAAACAATCCCACCCGAAGTCGGCTCACGAACAATCTCTTGAATTGCAGTTTTCTTACGAAAAACTGCAGAAGTAATCTTCGAAAAACGCGATTCCTTCACTCTATCGTCCGGCAAAGCCTCAGGCACTTTAAGGACACGTCTAGCCGTTGGCTCAGACGCCCCTGCTGCACTAGACTTAGCTAATCCTGCTCTAGAACTATTCGCCTGCCTCAGCTGACTTGCTCTCAGGAGCTGCATCTGACGAGGCGTTAGCCTCTGCTGCCCCCTCCGAATCATCTGCTCGTTCGGCATCGATTGATTCCTTGTCCCCATCTGAGGACTTGGCTGATTGACCGGCCTTGGCTTTGGCTGGTTCGTCCTTTGGTTTATCATTTTGATCTTCTACAATTCCGAGCTCACGATACGCAGTACCGAGCACCCCGTTAATAAAACGCGATGAATTCTCAGCACCAAATGCTTTAGCAAGCTCTACAGCTTCATTAATAGCTACCTTCGGTGGTACAGTTTCCCTGCATTCCGAAAGTTCGTATAGGCCCATCCTTAGCACATTACGATCAATAGCCGATATTGAACTAATTGGCCATTCTGGTGCAATAGGTTGCAAAACTTTGTCAAGTGCACCAAAATTCTCCACAACTTTATGAGTTAGATTGTATACAAATTCCGTATCACCAAGCGTATTCTCATACTGCTCAATATTCTTAGCTATAATCGTGTCTAAATCGACTTCTGGGTCCTTCGCAAGAGTCCTGAGCTCATACTCGTATAAACTCTGCAATACTATAACTCTACCTAAATGTCGATTACTTGCCATTCTTTAAGCTTCTTTTTTCGTCTTAACAGTTTTTACTTTGAGGTTAGGTGTCTTCTTCTTAGTCTCGAAGACCTTTACTGGCGATGTTTTGTTAACTCTACGAGCTAGCGCCAAGCGTAGGTGACTCCTACGAAGACCAGTCTTTCTTGGGCTGCTTTGCTTTTTAGGTTCAGGCATTTTGCTCCTTTATTGATATATAATTTATATCATTTTACCACGATTTTCACTTTTCTGCAAGAGGACATAATAGCTCAGGGCGTTGTTGAATAATTGCCATTAAAACGAGCCCATCAACCAATTAGACCATTCTATTAATTCGTTATTTCGTATTTTGGCAAGCCAAGCTCGTTGAATTTATTTATAATCTTAGCTCTTAAACATTGTTCCGTATATTGA
>JAZQJM010000030.1:0-2644 GCA_045541635.1 Candidatus Nanosyncoccus sp. | reverse complement strand
CTATTAATAGTGAAGTCATTTACTGTATAGCCTCCTGCTTTATCTTCTAGTGTACTAATGGTAGGAATAGTATTGTTGGTAAGAGCTTCTGTCCTAGTAAGGTCTGTAGTAGAAGAAGACATAATAAGGCTATAACCATATTCATTATTAGTACCTACTGTGACTGGAATAGTAGAAGTAGCAAGAGCACTATTAATAGGATTAACATTAAGACTAACTAGATTAGTAGGAATAGTGACGTTAATACTAGGAGCAATAGTAGCTGAGAGGTCTATGGTGGAAGATTCGGCATGGGCAGAAGAGCTATAACCTAGTATATTAATAAGAACAGTAGAACTAATAAGCGCGCTAAGCGCTAAACCTATATATATATATATATATATATATAGGAGACCAAGATTTGAGAGAGTTATGTATTACCTTCATATTAGTAATATTATACCACGAGCATAATGAAAATTATTTAAATTCCATAATCAAAAATTGAAATGGAATTGACTTCCATTTCAATTTTCATGCTATAGTTTCTTTCGTTGGGACTTTCTTTACCAAAGAAAGTCCCATTAAGTAGGACATGCGCCTGATTTATTTTTCACTATTTCTTTGCTAAACTTTCTTTTCCAAAGAAAGTTTAAATTAATGGCACCTGCTGCGTAATACAATGAATATTTCCCCCACCTAGTAGAATCTCACGCGCATAGATCGGCTCGACCACGCGATCTGGGAATAGTCCTTGCAGAGTTTTTACAGCTTCCACATCATGTGGATCATTGAATATCGGCAAGATTATCGCACCATTACAGTTGTAATAGTTAATGTAGGAAGCTGGCAATCTATCACCTTCATTGCGCGGGAAGGTTCCTTCCACCACATCCACACCTTCAGACTCTTCCTTAGTAATCGTAACTACATTTGGCACATGAATTTTCACCACTTCGAGTTTACGCCCACGCGCATCAGTCACGGACTCCAGATATTCCAAATCTTTCACCGATCGCTCATGCTGTGGATCAGACTCATTGTCTTCCCAGGCTAGCACTACCTTCCCTGGCGCCACGAACTGACAAATATTATCCACATGCCCATTAGTGTCTTCATCTTTATATACACCATATGGCAGCCATAGAACCTTCTCTACACCAGTATATTCAATCAGCTTCGCCTCGATCTCCTCCTTGCTCATACCAGGATTACGCCCTTCAGCTAGCAAAGTCTCCTCCGTCACTAGCAGAGTCCCCTCGCCATCAGTATGAATCGAGCCACCCTCCAGCACGAAATCATCCGTCCGATATCTATCTACACCCTCAATAGCAGCCATCTTGGATGCAATCATATCATCTAGATCCCATGGGAAATAGATCCCGTCCACCAGCCCACCATAGCCGTTGAATCCCCAGTCCACAGCACGCATTTCACCTTTGTCATTCACTACCATTGTAGCACCAGTGTCACGAATCCACGAATCATTATTAGAAATTTCCACTACCTGCACATTCTTCATATTCATGCCAAGTACATGAGAATACTGCGACTGGTTCACACCAAGCACCACTGGCTCATACTTCGCAATCGTCTCCACTACTTGACGAAATGCTTTCTGTGCCGGCTTCGCCCCACCACGCCAGTTATCTGGCCTCTCTGGCCATAGTAAATAAGTACATTTATGTGGTGCCAGCTCTGATGGCATATAAAATCCATCTTGTTTTGGCGTTGAAGATAATTTCATATAGTCCTTTCTGTTTATTATTCAGTATCCACCATTTCAATACTATTTTATCACTTATTATCAAAAAAATCATAAGCACTTATCACAACATACCCCCACCAAAGAGCCCCTACACGGTAGGGGCTTTTCTTGTTATCTCAAGGTTTTCTTACGACCTTTAGAAGATAGCTTCTTCTTGCGATCTTTACGAGCCATATTGAGCACCATGATTTCACCGATTACTATACATACAGCAGAAGAGATTAGTAGTACAGCATTATCCTGAATTGCTTCTACACTAAACTCAGGTACCAATGTGAAGAATAGTGAGATGAATAGTAGTAGTAGAGGCACTACACCCATCACCCAGCGCATCACCGGGCCGACTTTAATCCAGTAACCATTCTTAACTTGCTGGCCTTGCTTGTGCAATTTGATAAATGCAGCAAACATTGGGATATAAGACAGCAATAGACATACCAATGATAGCGAGAAGAATGCCCAGAACATATTCGACAATTCTTCCATATCTGGAAATACATAAGCAATCACAATACCAGCCACAGCTAAGATTGTAGCCACCACGCCAGTCCAGATGCCCACCATATAAGGTACACCGTCTTTATTACGCTTGTTCCAAGATTTCGGGAACATTCCGTCTTCTGCAGCATAAGCAATTACCGAGTACACACCGAAGTTCCATGAAGAAACATTCGAGATTAGTGTCAAGATGAATAGCCCACCTACGACTACTAAGATAGCCTGAATCAGCCCAGCCGAAGCGCCAGCATTTGCCAGCAAAATCTGCCATTTCTTCCGAAACAGCGGCATGATAAAGCACAAAATGGTTGCAAGGATACCACAGGCCTGACCCAGATTGTACAGCATGGAAATCGCTCCCCTCTTTTATGCACTCATTTTACTGAAAAAGTGTTTTTC